>CAZRVM010000060.1:0-2519 GCA_964603625.1 uncultured Candidatus Saccharibacteria bacterium | reverse complement strand
TATACTTCTACTGACTCAGGCATCACCTGGACCGAAAGAACCTCAGCCGGCAGCCGAACCTGGAATTCTGTAACCAGCAGCAGTGACAGCACTAATCTAGTGGCTGTAGTGGATGGTGGCTATATCTACACTTCTACTGACTCTGGTGCTACTTGGACTGAAAGAACCTCAGCTGGTAGTAAAAGTTGGCGATCTGTTACCAGTTCAGCAGATGGCACAAATCTTGCAATATTAGGTAACAACTCTATATATACTAGTATTGACTCTGGTGCTACTTGGACTGAAAGAACCTCAGCTGGTAATCGCTATTGGACTTCTGTAACAACTAGTACCGATGGCACTAAAATAGTTGCTACTACAGGAAATAAAATTATCCTTACCAGTAATGATTCTGGTGTCACCTGGACGCAACGATTGACTTTTGACAATAATATTGAATGGCGGTCCATTATCTCAAGTGCAGATGGCACAAAGCTAGCAGCGGTCGAAGTAGGACTTGGTTCAGGCGGGTCAATCTACACCTCAACCGATTCTGGTGCCAACTGGACTAAAAGAACTGTTGTTGGAAGTCGACTTTGGACTTCTATTACAAGCAGTGCAGATGGCACAAAGTTAGCAGCTGTAGAAGATTCAGGTGGTTATATCTACACTTCTTCAGACTCTGGTGCTACCTGGACCGAAAGAACCTCAGCTGGTTACCGAAATTGGCAATCCGTAACTAGCTCAGCAGATGGCACAAAGTTAGCAGCTATAGATAACAATAATGGCTACATCTATACTTCATCTGATTCAGGTGCTACTTGGGCTGAAAGAACTTCAGCTGGTAATCGAAGATGGCGATCTATAACTAGTAGTTCTAGCGGCACTAAACTAGCAGCAGTGGACGGATATGACGGCTACATCTATACTTCATCTGATTCAGGTGCTACCTGGACCGAAAGAACATCTGCAGGTAATCGTTATTGGTCTTCGATTGCAAGTAGTAGCGATGGTGTAAATCAAGTAGCTACTGTAAGCGGTGGTTACATCTATACTTCTTCAGACTCTGGTGCTACTTGGACTGAGAGAACATCAGCCAGTAATCAAGACTGGAATTCTATCACCAGTAGCGACGATGGTACTAAGTTAGTGGCTGTGGTGAACGGCGGCTATATTTACACCTCAACTGACTCTGGTGTTAACTGGACAGAACAATTATCATCTGGCAATAGATATTGGTATTCAATAGTTTCTTCCTCAGACGGTACTAAACTAGCAGCAGTTGCAAATGGTGGTTATGTATATTCGTCAACCGACTCTGGAATCAACTGGATAGAGCAAACTATTGTTGGAAAGCGAAACTGGCAATCTATAACTTCTGATGCTGGTGGCACTAAATTAGCTGCAGTGTCAGTTAGTGGGGCTATTTATCTAGGTTCACAAGAGCAAGTATTACAGCGGCCCTATATTATGCGGATCAAAACGGATAATCCAGGCCAAAGTGCTAGTAACCAATACACTATCCCAACTGATGGCAACTATACCTACAATTACAATGTTGATTGTGATAACGACGGAACCAATGAATACACCAACCAAACAGGTAGTGTCACATGTACTTATAGCCCAAACGGTGAATACGATATCGCAATAACTGGTACTTTTCCGCATATGAGTGACTCTACTCACACTGATACAAATAAGATAATTGATGTAAAGCAATGGGGTGATATTCAATGGCAGAGTATGGAGAATATGTTTGTTAGTGCATCAAACATTACAACATTTTCTGCCACTGACACCCCAGATTTAAGTCAAGTTACAAATATGAGCCATATGTTTGCAGGCGCTACTAATTTTAACAGTAGTATAAATAACTGGGATGTCAGTAATGTGACGGATATGCAAGGTATGTTTTCTGGCGCTAGTCTTTTCAACCAACCTCTTAATAACTGGGATGTCAGTAATGTCACTACATTTGGAAGTACGGTCGGAGGGCCGAACGGAATGTTTGCGGCAGCAGTGTCATTTAATCAACCTCTCAGTAACTGGAATGTCAGTAGTGGAGTGAGTTTTCAGGCAATGTTTGCTGGTGCAAGTGCATTCAATCAAAATATTGGTAACTGGAATACCAGTAGTGCTACCAATATGTCTTCAATGTTTTCGTCTACTAAAAATTTCAACCAACCTCTTAATAACTGGGATGTTAGCAATGTCACTGATATGACTGCTATGTTTGCGGATATGTCAATTCTTTATGATCCAAGTGCCAATGTTTTGAGTGGTAGCTCGTTTAATCAACCCTTGAATTCGTGGAACACTGGCAATGTAACAAATATGGCAGGGGTATTCCTTGGTGCAAGTGAATTTAATCAATCTTTAGCAAGCTGGGATGTTAGCAATGTTACAGACATGACCTTTATGTTTGGAGATATGGGGGGCAATATACCAACTACATCTGGTCTCTCCACCCCCAACTACGATGCCACACTCATTGCTTGGAGTGGGCAAAACCTTGAATCTAGCGTTGTCTTTGATGC
>CAZRVM010000059.1:0-2525 GCA_964603625.1 uncultured Candidatus Saccharibacteria bacterium | reverse complement strand
GCTTGCGGATTGCCAAACGCTTTTTGCGAATACATAAAGCCGGGCATTGGATAAACATCAAAAACATTGGCTTTTGTGATTTCCATAACGCCGTTTTCTTTATATTTCAAAAGCAAGCCGTTGATTATTTTTTTCTGTTCATCATTCAAGGCATTTAAAAATTCTTGCTCGCGAGTGAGAACAGCTTCTGCTCTTTCTTGGCGGGAATGAAGATTTTCGCCAAAGCCGAGATTTGCCAAAAGGTCATATTCATCAGCTTCAGTATTGTTCGTGATTTTCGCAAGCATCCTGATATTTATGCCTTGATTTTCCAGTTCGGCGACAAGCGCATCTCTTGTTTCTTGTTTGGCCCATTCTGCCTTCAGATCATTTGCATTTTTAACAGCTTTGGCAATTTCTTCTTTGGAGTAAGCAACATATTCCTTAAGCGATAATCTTTTGCCTAAAACATCAACCTCAAACATCATCTCGTCTTCAACAAAAACTGTCAGCCCATGCACTTTGATTGGCGGAACAGGTTTTTTCTGCAAAGTAAGCTCTATTTGAATTTGGTCATCTTTGCTGGTTTGTGTTTCAACTGTTATTTCGCGATGTTTGTAGCCGTTTGCGGAAACATACAATTTTATTTTTCCTTCCGGTACATTCGTGAAAGAAAATTCTCCGCTTGCGTTTGTTCTGGCTTGCGTCTGTTCGTTTGCGGATAGTTGAATTGTCATCAAGGCGTTTTCTATCGGCGTGAGCGTTTCTTCTTCAACGACAATTCCATTGAGATAATTTGTTCGCGGAGTTTCGGGTTTAATTTCCGGCTTGCCCTCTATCCATTCGTCAATCAATCTTGTAGCGTTGGTGTAATCAATTACCCTATACCAAAATTTGCCCTTTTCTTTTGAAATACGGCTACCTCGCCCCATAATCTGCTTGAAAACTATCGGGGAGCGAATTGGCTTCATAAAAACAATATTTTGCACTGTCGGCGCGTCAAAACCGGTGGAAAGCAAATCGACTGTTGTTGCTACAACCGGAACATTTTGCGCTTGATCTTGAAAAGTTTTGAGAAGCGCCATTGAATCCGTTTCTTCTGACACAATTCGCACGGCATAATTTGGAAAACCGAGGTGCGCAAAATGATTTTGCAAATGCTTTGCTACTTCGCCGGCATGTTCCATAGTAACGCAGAAAACAATCGTCTTTTGCATTTCACCATAGGTTTTTATAAGTCCGGCAAGGTGTTCGCACATTTTCTCAGTTCTATCGGGCAGAATGATATTCTTTTCAAACTGCTCCATTTTGTAAAAATCATTCGGCTCCGCTTCGTCTGGCACTTCAATCTTTGCGCCACTTTTTACGGCATCCTCAATTTTTACGCCGTCTTTATCAATGTTGAGTTTGACCTTGTGAAGTAAAAAGTTGGCGAGAAATCCGTCATCAATTCCTTGCGCCATACTGTATTCATAAACTGCTTGATATTCTTTCTGCGGATCGCCAAAATATTTATAAGTATTTATATTTTCATCCTGTTTTGGCGTTGCAGTCATTCCAAGTTGCGTAGCAGTTGAAAAGTGCTTCAAAATTTCATTCCATGTACTAAAACCGCTCCTGTGACATTCGTCAATAATAATCAAATCAAAAAAATCTTTTGGATATTGTTCAAAAATTCTTTTGCCATCTTTCTCACTCCACATTGCCTGATAGATACTGAAATAAATATCTCTTGAAGTCGGCGCTTGTCCTTCCTCAATGTATCCTCGCGCGTTTCCAAAAGGTTCAAAAGTGTTAAATGCCTGATCTCTTAAAACATTTCTATCAGCCAAGAAAAGCACACGACGAATTTGTTTTGCATGTTTTAGTTTCCACGCAATTTGAAAAGCGATTGTTGTTTTTCCTGTTCCGGTGGCAAGATTAAGCAATATTCTCTTCTGTCCTTTTGTAATTGCTTCCAACGCGCGACGGATAGCAACCTGTTGGTAATAACGAGGATTAGCGTTGAAAGTCTGTTTGTTGTAAGTAGTCGCCAATGGAGCAACCGATTCGTTGTTTAGAGATTTTGCAGTCAAATATCTTTGATATAGCTCATCCCGCGTCGGAAAAGCCTCAATCGTCTTTTGAGTGTTCAAGACAAAATCAAATTCCTCAATTTGATGCCCGTTTGTTGAGTAAGCAAAAAGAATATCCAATCTTTCAGCGTATTCTTTGGCTTGTTGCATTCCAGAAACTGCCGGCTTTCCTTCTTCTTTTGCCTCTACAACTGCCAGGGGTAGAGCATCATTGAAATATAAAATATAGTCAGCTTTTTTTGGTTCTTTTCTTTTTGCCTCATCGCCAACAAGAAATATTTTTCCGTCAGTAAAATAAAATTCTCGTGATATAAAATCTTCAGTCCAGCCGGATTGTTTTATTTTTGGATCGATTATTTTTGCCCTTGTGTCTGCTTCGTTGTATGCCATATTTTTATTTGATTAAATCATCAACGCCAACATTAAGCGCTTTGGCGATTTTGGATAGCGTTTCTATGGTTGGGTTGATAT
>CAZRVM010000058.1:0-2607 GCA_964603625.1 uncultured Candidatus Saccharibacteria bacterium | reverse complement strand
AAGATTACGAGCGCAGGATTGAGGACGAAGCCTTTGAAATCTATGTTAATAACATGGATGAAATGCCTCCGCAAAGCGAAATTGATTTACTATTTTTACCACAAGATACTACCGAAGATGAAGGACAAGAAAATGAACCGGCAGGAGTTCAGCCAGTGGTTCAACGAGACGGCACAGAATCAGGCTCAGAAGGCCGGGGTGTCAGTTTACAAGGCGAAAGTGAAACTCCGCAACCTACTCAGGGAGAAGTCCGTGACGGGCAAGTAAACACCATTCAACAGAAGCAGGTAAACTCCGAAATCAACGACAAGATTAAGGATTTGCAGGACAAAATTAGCCAGGTTCGCAAGTCAAGAAACGCTAAAATTGCCGAGATTAACAGCAGGTCGGGCTTGTTTGGCGATACAAAGCCCGTTGGTGGACTGTTCGGAGATGCAGACAGGGGTGAAATATCCGAGAGCGAAATAAGATCATCACTTAAGCCATTCGACAATCAGATTGCAGACCTTGAAAGGCAGATTGAAGCCATAGAGAAAGGGCGTGCTGATGCTGTTGAGGTAGCCGGTAGGCAAGTAGCTATTGACGATATTAAGCCCGAAGCACCTCCAAAATCAGCCGGTGAAAAGCTGAAAAGGATGCTGGCGGAGGGAGGTGAGACCCAAAATATTGTTACCCCATTATCAGAAATCGACAATGTATCAGACCTGGATGGCATTGAGATGTCTGCCAAAGAAGAAGCAGAAGGGTTGGAACAGGCTGAAAAATTACAAGACTTCGGCCAGAAAATAGGAATGGCAAGAAAAGACATTGCCGAAAGTGGATTTACAAGGTCTGGTAATACTGAATCAGAAAGACAGCCTGCGTGGAAATCAAAATACAAGGTTATAAAGCAGGAAAATTTTGTAATTGTTGAAAGGCTTGGTTCGTTCAGAAACAGGGAGCCATTAGACCCAAACAAATATACATTGTCGATCATTAGCGGGAGACAATTCAGAGACCTAAAAACAAATATAAACACCGAGGAAGAGGCAAAGGCTCTTATTCCCATATTTGAGGTTTCTTTAAATCATAGAGTTTTAAAAAGTCAGGATAACCGTGATGAGTATTCTATTTACCGCAGGTGGAGTTCTGGCAAAATGTGGGAAATAAAAAAAGGATTTAAAACAAACGAGGAAGCCATGAAATACATGGCCGAAAACGCTGAATCAATTATTAATTATAAAACACCGAGAATTGAACGACCCCACCTTGATAAAATTGAGAGAAAGGGGATGCCAGAAAGAAGGAATGGAAATATATCTCCACAGAAATTCATGGATACGTTTGGGTTCAGAGGTGGAGAGTTTGGTAATTGGGTTGCTGGTGATGAAAGGCAGCAGATGTTAAATCTTGCCTATGATGCATTACTTGATCTTGCCGAAGTTACAGGATTAAAGCCAAAAGCCTTATCTGTTGGCGGTAGGCTTGCTATTGGATTCGGTAGCAGAGGTAAGGGGCTGTCTGGGGCGGCAGCGCATTTTGAAGCAGAGAGAGGTGTTATTAACCTTACTAAAATACACGGGGCTGGAGCTTTGGCGCATGAGTGGTTTCACGCATTTGATTCTTATTTTGGACTTAAAGACAGGGTGACACCCGATGAGGATGGAGTTATTCGTGTGAAACTTGATGGTGACAAAGACTACCTGAGTTCGCCAAATTTCAGGAATAAGAACGTAAGGAAAGAGGTCGTTCAAGCATGGTCGAAAGTATGGGACGCAATGCGCTATAAAACGCAGCAAAGCGGATATGACAAAAGTAAGGCAGAGCAACGTCTGAAATATGCTGTCGAATCAGTTGAAAGAAGCCTTAACAATACATTCGGGTGGCTAAAACGTGAAAGGCAATACGGACTTCGAAAGAAACCGGCAACACCTGAGCAGATTGCAAAATGGGAATCCCTTGTTGAAAGGTTGAAAGCATTTGATTTTGGTGAAGTATCTCAGAAAAAGACCAAAAAGAAGTTCAGTTTTGAGCAGGAATTTGAACTTCAACGAAAGTTTGATGAACTCGCAAGGGAAATTTCTGGCCGTGGATTAAGTTCTATCGAATACAACGATTTCAGAAGGATACAACTTGCGTATGACGATAAAGTACTTGCCGAAAAGGGTGAAACATTTGAGCAAAAGGTTCCAACTACGTTTTACAGAGATAGTAAGGAAATTGACAAAACGAGGTCAAGCGACTATTGGAGTACAAATGTTGAAATGTCAGCCCGTGCATTTGAGGCTTTTGTTGACGATATGATAAAGGAATCTGGCGGCCAGAATGATTACCTTGTTCATAGCGTGAATAATGCCATTTATCAGATGTTGTATGATGCAAAACCATATCCAGAAGGTGATGAGCGTCAGAATATCAACAACAAACTAAAAGAGTTCTTTTCTGTTGTTGAATCTCAACCAGACGAATCCGGCAATGAAATACTATTCCGCACCGTTTCCCCCACCGGCTTCTACTCTACGGTAGAGGGCGCACTAGAATCAATCAAGCAGGAGAAAGGCTCACCGGAGCAGTTCAAGGCAATGCTTCTGAAAAACGGGGCAAAGCAGGCTGAAATGGACTGGATGG
>CAZRVM010000057.1:0-2818 GCA_964603625.1 uncultured Candidatus Saccharibacteria bacterium | reverse complement strand
TCCTTCTAATCCTGGACTTGAATTAACTTCTAAGACCAGTGGCCCTTTATCTGATCGCATCATATCTACTCCGCAAATTGGTAGACCCATTGCCTTAGCTGCTCTTGTTGCTGTTTTGCGTTCTTCGTCTGTTAATTTAATACTTGTACCAAAACCACCCTGATGTATATTGCTCCTAAAATCGTCGTCTAAACTCTGCCTTTTCATGCTGGCCACTACTCGTCCACCCACAACAAATGCTCTTATGTCTTCTCCAGCAGATTCTTTGACAAATTCCTGTAATAATATGTTAGTTCCATCTTCGTTATGTAAATAAAAAGCTTGGAGTACCGATTTTGCCGCCTTTTTAGTTTCTGCTAGAACTACTCCATTTCCGTGCGTACCTCTTGCCAACTTAATGATTACTGGAGTTCCGCCAATTTGCTCTAATAAATCTTCTATGTCAGCGGTGTTTCTTGAAAAAACCGTTTTAGGTATACCAACCCCAGCTTTGGCGAGTAATTGCATACTCCGTAGTTTATCTCTAGAGCGTGTAATGGCGATTGAGTTAGCAGTAGTATAAACGCCTTGCATTTCAAATTGACGAACAATTGCAGTCCCATAACGAGTCATATTGCTAGCGATTCTAGGAATTATTACATCAACATGCAAATCATTTCCATCATATTTAACAGACGGATTACTTTTCTCGATTGAAGCATAACAATCTCGGTACTTTATAACACTAACTTCGTGCCCTAATTGCTTTGCTTCTTCTGCTAAGCGTTTGGTAGAATAATTTCCTGGTCCGTTAGAAAGTATTGCTAGTTTCATAATCTTTCTCCTTTTTGCATATTATACAGTTAAACATCAAATTTAATTCTCATTTTCTAAACTAGGTTTTGACAACTTGTTACTTTCACTCACATCTACTAAAAATTTATTTCTTAACAGCCGTTTTCCAATTAAAATAGGGTAAGTTTTAGATTGCCTATTTGCCAAAGTAAAAGTTGCTCTGATAGTTCGGTTCTTAACTTTCACAATCAACTTAATTCTATACCTTATTTCAGCATCCCCAAAAGAATTTTTTATTATAACCCTCGAGTAGTTACTTTTTGTAAATTTTACCGGCACCCCTGTATAGAATTTACTACTTTTATCAAAAAAAGAAACTAGCAATTCATCTTTGTCATTTTTAATTATTTTGCTAGCCCAAATAGAACTTGAATCTGCACCAGTGTCTATTTTTGCTAACACATTTTTAGCTCTAATAATTGGAATATCTATATATTCTGAATGACCTATAACCATTAATCGTTCATCATTTTTCATTAGTTACCCCACTCTTATATTTTTACTTGCGTCCTTTACAAGTTCAACATGGTCGGCACGAAGTGGATCGTGTTTACCAATCAAAACTCGTTCTAATATGCCTTCATCACCTATATTCTTTTCTAAAAAATGCCAAATATTAGCAGTACCATTAAAATAGGCTAAATCTTTAGTAAAAGCCACCCCTTTAACATCAGCTGGAAAACCTCGCCTAACTCTAAAAACACTATTGTACGCTGTGAGTTTGGCGCTATTTATTACTGTTTCGTCAATATGGTCTCCCTGACCAATTTTAGCAACTATAGCTCTTCGCCAAGCTATTTCGTATACCTCTCTAAAATCTCTTGGTACGCCATCTAGCCCTAAAGATAAACTGGCGTTAAGGTAATGATTGATTCCTGCTACTGATGCTTCACCAGCTAAAGCTTGTTCAACAAACTTACCAAGACCTTCTTCGTTAGTATAATAGCCAGCTAACCCCAAGTTATAAAGCAAAGGATTATCTGTCTCTTCACCTTTAGCACGTCTCAACACATGAACACCAACTTCGTGCAAAATTAAACCTCTCAAAGTTTTACCATTAATTGCTTTGCGAGTCTCACCAATATTCACTATCTGATTAGCTTGGTCAGTATTTAAATTCGTTCCACCAATTTCAATTTCTGCTCGCCAATTCTTTATGTCCAAAGTATCAATTGATTGTTGGAAAAGTTCTACCATATCTGCAGGTTCGTAGCTTCTTGAGTCATCAATCTCCAGAGCATCTAAGACCTCTGCATAATATTCTTTAACAAGCTGTTGATAATGAATAACTGTTGAATCTTTTGGCAAGTAATGCTGGCGAGACTCCATTTCGGTATTCGGCAGTAAGTCTAAATATTCACTAACAATTTGTCGCTCAATGTCGCTACCTGCAACCGTCAAAGCATGATTTGCAATATCAATCTCTTCGGCTACTAAAGTATCAAAAACTTCCTTTTCGGGCTGACCATATAATGAGTCATTAAGTTCTTGTAATCTATTTACTTCATAGTCATATTCTGGTGAGTTAGAATCCATTTTGTTTACTCTATTAGCCTGACGAACAAAATAATAACTAGCCAATCTCTCAGCAATTATTTCATAAAATGCATCTATTCTTATTGGGCTATCGTCAATTCCTGTTTCAACTAAACCTAGCAGTCGTTGTAATCTGTTTGTGCTCTCAGATAATAAAGTTTCGTCAATATCAGCAAGGCCTGGCTTTGGGTTAACAATCTCTTCAGCTAAAAAAGCCTGTCTTTGCTGATTGGCAATTGTAGCTATTGGTTTAAAAGACTCGTAAGCTTGAAAATTTGCTTCTGGCATTTGAGCAAATTCACCAACAGCTTCAGTTAGCAATAAAGGTGTTTCGTGGTTCCTTTTTAATATTTCTGACATAAGTGTTATTATACTATCTTTTCGTTTTTTTTACAATACTTTTGAATCAAATTTTGGAGTTTCTTACACCCCCTCAAACCCTATCCTA
>CAZRVM010000056.1:0-2824 GCA_964603625.1 uncultured Candidatus Saccharibacteria bacterium | reverse complement strand
ACATCTGTAGTCTGGCCTCAAAGAACCATTTGGAAAAGGGTATTTGAAATGGCAAATGAAGATAAAAATTATCGGGTTGAAGCTTTAACATCTCCCTATAATTGATATGCTCGTAGTATTCTTCCTCCTCCTTGAGTTCTACCATAAGCTAATTATAAACTTATTTAGCAATAAATACCTAGTCATTTCAAATATAAGCTAGCAATTTATATTTGTACGGCCAGTTAAAGTTAAAGTTCTGAAGTTTTTAGTTTGCCCTGAAGAAGAAATAATTTCATTAATGTGCCTTAGTCTTAAAGCCCTACGGTTGTTGTCTTCGGTAAGATTAATAATACTATATTTAGAGTAGACACACAGTGCTCTAATTATTTGGTATAATATTTATATGAGCGGAGAGGAAGCGATAAAGCAAATATCATCTTATAGTTCTAACGGTGGTCCTGTTAATTTTCTTGTTAAAGCATTGGAAAACATAGGAAGAGTATCAGATAATTTTAATATTGAACCAATAGTTAAGTTGGTTGATCATAAATCATCAGAAGTTAGACTATTGGCAATTAAAAATATCGCGAAGACAAAACATAACGATACAATTAATATTTTCAAAAGTACCTATTTTCTTGATCATGATACGTCTGTAAGGAGAGAGGCTATATCTGCGATAGGTCGTCAAAGAAGCAAGGACAACATAGAATTCCTTTTAGATGTACTATCAGATAAAGATCCAAAGATTGTTGCTCAAGCTATACGAGGATTACTAGTATTTAAGGGTGATATACGCGTTGATAAGGCTTTAAAATTATTGCATACTCACCAGAATGAAATGATTAAACAAGTTATAGAGAAAGAGTACTTCCAAATAACTCCACCGAAAATTAAAACAAAAACACATACTGAAGTTCATAAAAAACTTACAAATGTTGTTGTGTTAGGTGATGTCTTAGATATTTTAAAAAATGTTGACGACGATAGCGTACATCTTACATTTACATCACCGCCATACTACAATGCACGAGATTATTCAATATACCCAAGTTACGAAGCATATCTTGAGTTTTTGAGAAAAACATTCGAAGAGACTCACCGTATAACAAAGGAAGGGCGCTTCTTAATAGTTAATACTTCACCTGTTATCGTGCCTCGCATAAGTCGTGCTCATTCTAGTAAAAGATATCCAATACCTTTTGATCTGCACGCTATATTAATGAAACAAAACTGGGAATTTATAGATGATATAATTTGGGAAAAGCCGGAATATAGTGTAAAAAATCGTATAGGAGGTTTTCAGCAACACAAAAAACCACTTGCATATAAACCTAACAGTATTACAGAATATTTAATGGTGTATAGAAAAAAAACTGACAAATTGCTTGATTGGAATATTCATCAGTATAGTTTTGATGTAGTCAAAAATAGTAAAGTAAAAGATGGGTTTGAGACTACAAATGTATGGAAAATAAATCCTAAGTCAGATAAAGTTCACTCTGCTATCTTTCCGGTAGAATTGTGTCAGAGAGTTATTAATTATTATTCATATAAGGGTGATGTTGTTTTTGACCCTTTCGCGGGCAGTGGAACGCTTGGACGAACAGCAAAAGCTCTTGGAAGGAAGTTTTTCTTAACAGAAAAAGAGCCAAAGTATTTTGAATATATGAAAAGTATGGTTGACAAAAAATTAATCACAGATAATAATTTGACAAAATTTCTAACCTTAGAAGAGTTTAGAAATGCGGAGAATAAATGACATTAACTGATCAGGTTATTAAGAATATAGTAAAACGAGTTATTAAGGGCGAAGATTACCGTACAGAGATAGTTAGTCTAATTAACACTGATTTTTTACAGTATGTAATAGATTTTTTTAAAAAAGTAATTAGGGTAAAGCTGGAAAATAAAGATGTGACTGATTGGTATAAAAAAGAATTTTTAAAAAATAGCCTACCAACTAATGAAATTGCCGTTAATTCTGGACTCAATATGAAAACAATACATAATATGTACGGAAGTAGCACTAAAGAAATTGTTATTGATGCAGCCTATGAGCATTACGATAGTTTATATGAGGCCATAAGCGGACTAATTGACACAGAGGAAGATTTAGCCCTAACTCTTACAATAAAGTTTAATGGTGTTGCTGTAGATTTAAGTATAAATGAGACGCTTATAGTGATAAATACACTTGCTGTTAAACGTGCTGCATTACGCGGTGGTGCTTGGAGCACTGCTGGCAAAACGGCCGAAAAAGTATTAATGAAAACTATTTGCGAATTGTATAAAGTACCAGCCATAAATTACGAAGAAAGTTTTGTCCGTGTTGCCGATAAGAAGGTTAATCGTGAAATAGATTTTTACCTAAAAGATAATAACGGCAATAAGTATTTGTGCGAAGTGAAGCTTATGGGTAGAGGAAATCCCGAAAGTGCTGATGCAATTTTTGCAAGAAAATCAAATATTTTTGTAGCAGATACCTTATCGCAACAAAATAAGCATCAATCTGATGAACTCGGTGTGGTTTGGATAGAATTACGGACACCAGATGGATATAGAAGAATTGAAAAAGCGTTTGATAAATACAACATACCTAACACTAAGTATAATGGTGATTTGGATAATGATTTAGACATTATTCTTGATAGAATAATGGGTTAAATATTGTATTTTGTTTTTAGTGTATGTCAACACCCAGAGGGTTTTCGGGCGAGTTTTATTATTGGGGCCAGGTTGCGACCCCAAAAGACAATCAAATAAAACAGATTTTTACCTTTAAAAAATTTAAAGTCGCCCAAAAAGGCGACAATTCCGACTTAATCTCGTATATGGCTGG
>CAZRVM010000055.1:0-2843 GCA_964603625.1 uncultured Candidatus Saccharibacteria bacterium | reverse complement strand
CGTCAATTTCTTGCTCAAAAGTCATTCCAGAGCTTAAACTTAAATCGCCAGTTATGCTTACAGTGCCTGGGCTATTGCCAGTAGCAAATGTTCCGCTGGTACCAGTTATATTACTCCACTCACCAGCAGCTTTTAGAATACCACCATTAATCGTAGCATCACAATTCGTGCCCGCACCAAAACCTGATGTGGTCATTAAAGTACCAGCGTTAACATTAAACTGAGCGTTATCGCTACAATCTCCAGTAAGGGTTTGAGTACCTGTACCTACTTTAGTAATTGTGCCACCGCCAGTAAACTCCACATCGTTAGAAGTTGAACTACCAGTTGAATTATTTATTGTCAAAGAACTAGTTGGGGTCATATTAACATTGGGTTGACCTGATCCCTCTAGACTACCAATAGTCTCTGAGGTGCCTGCGTCAATATTTAGAGTTACACCACCATTAGACGCGTCTAAACTAATTTTGGCATCATCTGAAATTGCGTTAGTCGTACCGTCAAGACTCAACATACCGTCGGCTGTTGGACTATCTTTTACCGTAATATCTTTAGGGATAACATTGTTGTCTGAAGCTCCTAATACGCCCCCATTAACCGTTATGTTGCCATTAAAAGTATTTGGATGATTAAGTACAAGCACATCATAAGAGTGACTGCCGTTAAAGGTTAGATTACCCGTTCCCTTAATTTCGCCATCAAAACTTAGTTCAGCCGAAACTGTACCAACTAAGTCAATATCCGTATCACCAGTTAAAGTTATTGTACCACTGAAAGAATGGTTGTGTTGATTGCTCAAATTAGTCTCATTAGTGAAAGCACCACCAGAATAATTTCCGCCTTGCCCAGAACCGCTAATAGAGATATTTTCAGGGATTTGTAAATTTGTTGTATCAGATGATACAGAAATTGTTGCACCAGACTCAACATAGGTATCGCCAGCTGTGCTACCAAGCGCATTATCGTGCTCTAAAATTACACGGCTACCAGACCTTACTGTTGTTGAACCCGTATAAGTATTGCTACCCCTTAAGTCTACAAAACTATTACCATCACCAACTGCATCAATATCTAAAGTTCCAGCCCCGCTTATAACACCAGTGTCGAGTTGGTATGTGTCGCCATCACCAATAAATTTGAGCGCTTTACCGGCTAAATTAACACTACCTATATAAAGTGCTGTTCCGTCATTTTGCGCACCAATTACGCCATCTTTAGCTAAAGTAATTGGCCCAGACCAAAAAACCGGCAAAGAAAGTGATGGTGTAGTTGCAACTATGCTTTTGGTAGCTCCACCTAATTGAGAGATAGTTAGTGGGTTAGCAATATCAATAGTAGGAGTTGCTAGTTCAATCTGTTTTGTGGTTGTTAACATAACTGGGTTAGTGGAGTTTCCAAAACAAGAGCTAATATTGCAAACAACCGTTGCGCCAGTGACAACCTGAGCTTGTGAGGATGTTGTATACGTCCAATTAGCTGTTCCTGTTGTTAATGTACCATTGCCCCCATGCTTACATTGCTTGTAATTCCAGATATTACTCCATTAATTAAAAGCTGAGAATTTGGATCTCCGGTTGTATCAAATGTACCCGTTCCAGACAGTGTTATGTTTCCATTAACTATATTGTTTGTTCCACCAGATAATATGAGTGAGGTTACATTTGTGTTAAAAGCAGAATTTAAGTTTATGGTATTGTTACTTCCATGTATTAAAAACTGGCCAACCGTTAAATCATTTCCGCCCAAAGTATAGCCAGATCCGAAGAAAGTTATATCAACAATTGATGTTAACCCAGACACATTGTTAGTCATGCTTAAATTTGATACACCGCCTGCAGGAAAGGTTAAGCTATCGCCATTTTCTGGCAAGTTTCCATTGTCACAGCCCGTCCAGTTGCCGGCCAAATTCCAGTTACCGTTAACAGCGCCCGTCCAGGTACATGTGTCAGCTGACGCATATGCTTTATGTAACATAATGCCAATACTGCTAGATAAGCTAGCCATAAAAGCAATTGCTACTAATAAATTAAAATACCCCCGTTTAGTTTGTTTAAAACCTAATTTTAACTTCATTTTTTCCCTCTTATTATTTAGTTTATCAAGCAATAAGACTTGCCTTAAAAATAAGTATAAGCTCAATATTTTTAATAATCAACAATTTTTTTATAGATTTATTTAATAATGAATCTATATTTACTCCCTAATATATAAATAACTAACTACTTGATATAATACCAATGTGCAAAAACTTAAAAAAATTGTAAGAGTATTCTCGCCTTACGCTACTGAAGATGAAAAATCGGTACAAGTTTTTTACAAATCTTTAACCGAAAATAGTAACCGAGAAATCACTATATCAAAATTACTAGAGTTGATTCAATATAACCTTGCCTGTATGAACCTGTGGGGTGAGTACCGCTACAAAGGCTATCAATACTTAACCAAAAGCAACAGAGCTAACTTATATAACAACTTAAAACTGATTGAAATTGACTTCGAAAATTTTAGCAAAAGCAATACCGACCAACTCAGTCCTCTAAATGATACCAATTACCAAACTTCAACTAAACTTAACTCTGATTCTCAACAACTTGTATTACTTTCTAAAATTATGGCCTATTTTTCTCTAACACGAGGTTTATATAAATATCAAGAATCAAGCTCATTTGGTAAATTATTACAAGACCCAAGCAAAAACCAATTAATAGGTGACTGTAATCAAATTGTTACTCTTTATATTTATATTTACTCAAGATATTTTCCAGTTACAGACTTAAAACTCAGAACACTTCCAAATCATATTGCGCTTCATTATAACGGCGTGGATATTGAGGCTACTAAAG
>CAZRVM010000054.1:0-2844 GCA_964603625.1 uncultured Candidatus Saccharibacteria bacterium | reverse complement strand
GATTTTGGTAGAGTTTTACAACTCCGCTCGAACCCATTTTAGCACGAAGTGCTGAAGCTCAGCCCCACCGCCTGCGGGCGTATAACGCCCGCTCGCCCCACCAGAAAAAGTCCCTTTGCCTTATTTTTGAGATTTCCCCCGCCGAGATTTTTTGGAAATTGAAAAGGGATTTTTCTGGTGGTGGCGTTTGCCATCTGGCAAAACAGCGGTGCAAATAGTACAATCATGGCATAAGCCTAAACCTCGACTTGTCGGGGCATGGTTTATGAAATCTACGCAAAGAAACAGCTCGTCATGAGTAACTTCTTTGCGTAGTCATAGCTGGAAACGGTTATGGGTAGCTTTCGGGTTACCAGCTCGTGGCGGGCTTTTTATATTTCGCCACACTCTACTGCTTGAGCAGAAAGGATACACGATGAGCGTAAATACCAAAGAAGAAGCACTACAACTGGTTATTGAGAAATATGGTGATGTTGGCACAACAGATGTCCAAAAAATCGAATCAGGTCCACTAGTATTCTTCGCCATAACTCCCATCCCTGTATCTGGCAACCCTAACGATAGCGACATAACTTACCTCGTTCAGCACGATGGACGCGTATATAAACGCTCAAAATCAGAAGCTGAGGACGAAATACGCCCCACCAACAAAGAAGGGGAACAGCCGCAAGATGAGGAAGCCTCAAAAATATACGAGGTTATTGAACGCAAGACAGATCTCCAAAGGACAAATGCACAAGTAAGCCAGCTTCAGGACGAGCCCGACTACTGGCTAGTGTCTGAGGTGTCGCTTGAGGGCGAAGACATTGTGGGCGGTGTGGCATACGTGGTGAATAAATATGAAGACGTCACTCAGGTATCGTCAGATAAGTCCCCACGCGAACGCCTACAAGAGGCAAAAGACTATTTTGAGCAGCATGGACTGGCAGTTGAACACACACCACAAGGCATGAATAAAGACGAAGCATTACACATTGTAAAGAAATATCATGGTGAGTTATCCGCACAAGTATCCCAAATTGAAGAAGAACCTGACTACTGGCTCGTGACGCCACAGTCCGAAAATGGCGAACCGCTTGTAGGAGGCGAAGCATACGTAGTCACCAATCATGCTTTTGTGTTTGAGGCATCGGCGAGTATGCCACCAAGAGCACGAGTTCAAGCAGCAAAAGATTACTTTAATAAATTTAAAGAGGCTTAAAGATGAATACACAAGACGAAGCACTTGCAAAATTGAACAACTATTTAGCTTCGCAAGGTTCGGATGTGTCATCGTCGCAGTTAGAGGCATGGGATATTACCTCGCATAAGGATGCATACATCTTTAGCCCTAAAGGAGTAAGAAGCAACAGCCTATACCTTGTAAGAGGATCAGCCGTGCGTAGCTTCTCTCCCACAAACACAAGTGTAGACGAGGCGTATGACCAAGTTTCCCAGGACCACAATAACTAGTCCGAGATTATTTATGCAACCAACACTAGTTCTTCTACTAGGAGTTCCAGGTGCTGGCAAAAGTACTTTTGCGAAACAGCTCGCAGCTCAACTAAATGTTCCGAGGATCAGTGCTGACACTGTTCGTAAGAATATGTTCGATAATCCCCGAGAGCATATGAATGGTACTGACGACCTAAAAGTTAGCAATGTTATGAGCTATATAACGCATGAAATACTAACAGCCAGACAAAGTGTCATTTATGATGGTCTTATTGAAAGTTACGACAAGCGACAAGCACTTTACGTACTAGCTCGTGGTACAGAGGCTAAATGCCTGCTCATAGAACTAAGCGTTGCCGAAGAAGTCGCCATGAAACGACTCGCACCTCCTGAGATAACGCAAGAATACGTAGATAACTACAAACAAATGCTGGCTGACTTCATGGAAACATACGAACCACCGAAAGACCCTGAGGTAGCCATAGCGATAAACGGTGATGATTCGTTCGGGAGGCAGCTCGAGACGCTTATGGCGGCAACAATATAAGCAACCCCAGATGTATAATGAAAAAAGCCAAGTACAATCAAAAAACTCCCTCTCGGGAGCTTCTTGGTGAAAGGTTCTGAACCTGCGTTACAACGCTGCCGAGCCTTCAATAGTTACAATGTAGCACATTATCTGGTAATTTCATAGACTTTGCCAGATTTTGACACGAACAGTAGCCGCTTAACTGACTTTACTATCTTGAACTGGTGCTCTACATGCCGCCTGATTTTCGTAGCGTGCATTTTCGATCTGCTAGCATCAATGATTACATTTCTTGATTGGTGATGTGCCTCCTGCAACTGCCTCTGAATATTGTTCTTGCCTGTGCCTGTCGGACTTTTGAGTTCCCAAAGCACGCCGTTTATCAGAAAATCTGGCGTTCGCTGGTTTGCTCTAGGCACAAACTCCACATCGGCATTAAAATGCTCCGACAGAATAGAGGCAACATGCAGCTCATGCTCCTCTGGTCGTGGCTTCATGCCTGCGGGCAGAATTATTTTGCCTGACTCTTTTTTCTTTCGCACCATTGTTTACTCAGTATAACAGTTATCGTCTGAGGGTACGTGCCGCAAGCGGCACGTGGCGGCTCCGCCGCCCGAGCGAAGCCCTACCGCCTCTACTGCTTGCAGTAGTCGAACCACCAGAAAAATCCCTTTTCAATTTCCAAAAAATCTCGGCGGGGGAAATCTCAAAAATAAGGCAAAGGGACTTTTTCTGGTGGGGCGAGCGGGCGTTATACGCCCGCAGGCGGTGGGGCTGAGCTTCAGCACTTCGTGCTAAAATGGGTTCGAGCGGAGTTGTAAAACTCTACCAAAATAGTAGACTGATCGTATGATCGAATGATATGACACATATTTACGCAA
>CAZRVM010000053.1:0-2895 GCA_964603625.1 uncultured Candidatus Saccharibacteria bacterium | reverse complement strand
GGTGGGTTGCAATTTCTTTGCTCCAATCATTGCTCCAACCCATAGCTTTATATTGCTTGTGATAATTTGGGATTATCTTTGCCATACTTGCCTGAGGACTAACCCCTACCTTTATTGCATAATTTTCTGCTGGTAAACCAAATGCATCCCAACCAACCGGATGATAGCTCTCATAACCTTGCTGGCGCTTAAATCTAGCTTTAACATCACTAATCGTGTAGTTCATAGCGTGCCCAATATGTAAACCAGCCCCACTCGGGTAATTAAACATGCTCATCGCCATATATTTTGGCTTGCTACTGTCTAAATCAGCTTCATAAACTTTAGTGTCTTGCCAAATTTTTTGCCATTTTGGTTCAATTTCTTTTGGATTGTATCTAGAACTCATTTTATATATCCACTCCAGCCTCCGCCGTTTTTATTAGCACAGCTTGATAATTTTGCTTCGCAACATAATATTCTTTATGCTTTGTCGCAAGAATTACCAAGCTGTACCTATCAAAAAAGGCCTCGCTTAACATAGTTGATATACAAAAAGAGTTCTGCATCAGAGGTAATTATACCATGTTAGGCAGACTACATAATTTTTTTAAATATAGTTTAAGTATTTCTCCACCAATAACCCCTTGCCGTCTAATAAATCATTATGCAATGAACTTAGTTTGGCAGTAATTGGGTATTTCTTATTTCCAATAATCCTGGCGTCAATTTCACTCACCGATGCAACATAAGCTGATGTGCCGCACAAAAATACTTCGTCAGCAATATAAAGTTCTGTTAAATCTACCTTTCGCTGTTGAACTTTATAGCCTTCAATTTTTGCTAAATCGATTATTGTTTTACGGTTTATACCCTCTAGTAAATCACTAGTATTATCTGGTGTAATAATTATACCATCGCGAACTAAGAAGATATTTGATGCCGAACTTTCGCAAACATGGCCATTAATATCCAAGAAAACACAATCATCATAACCGCTATCAATCGCATCTTGTTTAGCCAAGACCGAGTTTACATAAGCGCCATTAACTTTAGCCCGAGCCGGAATTGCATAATCTGGCACCCTACGCCAAACGCTAGTTTTAAGCTTTACATTAGTTTTGGGCACAATTGAAGTAGCCGAGTAAATAAACATACTTAAATTTATATTCAAATTACGCGAACGAGTACCTGGTACTAGCTCAACCACATGAACTGTAGCCCGAACAAAAATATTTTCATTAACTTTATTTGCGGAAATTAATTCTTTTACAGCTTTCTTAAATTTTGCTAAATTCCAAATTCTTTCAAAACTATCTATTCCAACAATCTTAGAAGATTCTAAAAGTCTTTTAAAATGGTCTTCTAGTCTAAAAATCGCCACACCTTTGCCTGTAATTACTACTGGAAACACCGTATAAACACTCAAACCATACAAAACCGCCGAACTAGCAATACTTAAATTTGCCTCTGCAAATGGAATAATCTCACCGTCAAAATAAACTTTGGTTTTATTAAGATCAATCTTGCTCATAACTTTATTTAGCAAAATTCTTCTGCTTTTTTATTAACCAATCTTTAGATTGGCGAACCAATTTAGATGAATCACTAGGATCAGCCAACAAAATTTTAACTGCTTCCTCTAAAAAAACATTATTCTGTGAACCTTTAAGTAAAATTACAGACTTTGGTTGAATAAAATCTTTTGCATATTCTCCCGCTTCATATGGATTATCAAAACCTACAACCTTACAACCTTTCTCTTTTGCAATAGGTGCAATATATTTATTGGCATTATCGCCTACTAAAATAACTAAACTAAGCTGTTTAGGGTCACAAAATTCCCCAATTTTTCTATGAGCTACCTCTGAATAATCTCCTAGTTCGTTCATACTCCCCAAAATTGCTATCTTACTTTTTGCTTTATAATCATACAACATATTTAGTGCAGAAATTACTGCATCGGGGCTAGAATTATAAGTATCGTCTATGATTGTTGACTCTTTCAATCCTTTTAAAATCTGCAACCTTCCCGGTACTCCATTTAAGTTATAAAATGCACTTAAAATTTCTTTTTGATTAAATCCAAACTGGCCAGCCACAACTACGGCAGCAGTTTTTGAATAAGCAATTTCGTTTGATAAAACTCTTCTTGTATTAATTAAAGCCTGCTTGTTTTTACTAATACTAAACTTTGTCTTGTTTTCAATAAGATAATTAGAATTTTTGGTGCCGTATGTTATTAAACGATTATGCTTCTTTATATATTTATCATCCACTAAATCTTTATTTATAATTACTAGTTTCGAAAAATCCAAAACCGAAAGTTCCTCTTTAGCAACGGCATCTATAGTTTTAAAGAATTCCATATGCTCCGGTGAAACTGCAGTTACAACCGCTAAGTCTAATTGCAGATATTTACTAAACTCCTTAATCTGACCTGGCCCATCTGTGCCAAGTTCTAAAACCACAAATTCATATGGATAATTTTTAATTTGACGATAATTGTTAGCAAAAATATTCAACCAGGCAAAAGGATTAACTAAGCTTGGTATTTTTTGGCCAAAAAATACCAATGGCACAATTGTAATATCGTTATAATTGCCCTCTTGCCAACGCACCAGATATTTGGATTGCAAAACTTGTGCAATAGCGTATTTGGTACTAGTTTTACCAATACTTCCCACCACACCAATTACATTAATTTTATGGTGTTTTCTTAAGCTTGCAACCTGCCACCAAAGCATTTTGATAATGACTTGCTTAAAAAAGGATTTAATCATTGTTGTTTATTTAATAAATCTTGCAGTTTTGCTTCTAATTCGTCACGACTAATTGTATTTTGGGGCAATTTAACTTCATTATGTACTCCAAAACTACCATATTTTTCTGAGTTACCATTTGAGTTTTGGTAAG
>CAZRVM010000052.1:0-3106 GCA_964603625.1 uncultured Candidatus Saccharibacteria bacterium | reverse complement strand
CGGATTGGTTTTAGTATTAACTCTTTTGCTTTAGCAACTACTACTTTTGATTGTTCTAAGCCAAAAATATAAGACACTATTAAATGAGTCAAAAAAGTTACACTACTGATAACAAAAAGTTTACTACCAAGTGCAACGATTCCACGATCGTCCATATTTAATGGGTAAAAAGACACTGTAATAAAGGCCGAAACCACGCTAAACCCAGTAACCGAAATTAATTTTCCTACACTAGACCAAAAATACCTATCAAAAACTCTGTTATCTCTTAACATTATAATGGTCATCAAAACCGCAACTTCACTTAAAGCCACAATAGATTGCGCCATAGCAAGACCTGCCACGCCATAAGCATCTGGCTTTGCCAGCGTAAATGCTAAATAAATATTTAGTGCAATTGCAAAGATAGATACATAAAGGGGAGTTAGTGTATCTTTATTTGAATAAAAATAACGAGAAAGCATAGAGTACATTACTCTACCAATTATTGCTGCTGTTAAATAACCAAAAATAAGGGCTACTTCTGGGGCAACATCTCCGAAAATTACCCTAGCAAGGTAACCTCTAGCAAAATAACTAATTATTGCTACTGGCGCAACTAGCCACATCATTGTGAGTAGCACGCCTGTAAAATCTCGCCTAAATAGATCTGGCCGATTTTGAGACAAGCGTTCAATTAATCGTGGAAATGCAGCGGTAGCAATTGAGTTTCCTATTAGCATTATTGGTACATTATGTAAGGTTGTAGCATAAGTATAGTAACTAACCGGGCCTACTCCCAAAGTTTGAGCTCGGTTAATTTCTACTACTCCATTTATTTGGTCTATACCCTGATCAAGTGAACGAGGTGGTAATTGTTTTAGTACAAATTTAAAATCTTCACTCTTCCAATTAACCTTTGGCGAATATTTGAACCCAAGCCCTACTAAGCCAAATAAAGAAACCAGCAGTTGTAAAATTCCACCAATAAGAGCACCAATACCTAAACCAACAACCCCTAAACTATCTTTAAACAAAAATACCGAAATAATTATAGCTAAATTGTAAAAAAGTGATGAAACAGCATAAAAGAAAAACCGTCCATAAGTTTGTTGCAAAGAGGTAACAATTCCACCTATTGCAAAAAATAAAGGATTTAATGAAAGTAACTGCATAATTGTAACGGCTTCTTTAAAATTTTCTGACGGCAGATTTGGTGCTAGTAAGTGCATTAGAGGCTTTGCAAAAGTAAATATAATCACTGCTACCCCAAGCATTACTATTGTAGTAACATTTAGTAAGCTATTTGTTATATCTTGAACTGCCTTTTTATTACCAGAGGCAATTTTATCTGCCAACACTGGCATATAAGCAACGCCTAGTGCTCCAGCTGCAATTGTAAAATAGAAGAAATCCGGGATAACAAATGCTGCAAAGAAGGCATCGGTAGAGCCGGGATCTACTACCGTAAAGTTAGTACTTATTAAGCGATTGCGTAAAAAGCCTAGAATCTGCCCAATTAACGCAATGACAACCAAAAGAGTGGCTGCTCCGCCTAAAGATATTTTTTTGTTAGTGCGTCTTAAAATGCGGTTCATCTATTTTTATTATAAAGGTGTTATTTATTTGTAGCAAAAAAACTAAGCAATTAATACAAACTGGCAGATTGAGGCATTCTAGTGCCCTGAAGTATTTGATGAACTTCATCAGCCTCTACTGTTTCTTTAAGTAATAGTGCTTGTTTTAGCTCTTCTAATTTGTGCTTATTGGCACTTATGACTTCTTTAGCGCGATGAGCCGCTTCAGTTATTAGAGACTCTACCTCATCATCAATAACTTTGGCTGTTTGATCTGAGTAATCTCTCTCGTGCACTAATTTATCTAACATCATTCCGTCTTCAGAATGAAACACTTGGTTACGAAGTTTCTTGCCCATACCCTGATTCACGATCATATCCCTAGCAAGTTCTGCGGCTTTTTGTAAATCATTGCCGGCTCCCGTTGTTACTCTGTCTTTTCCATAAATAACCTCTTCGGCAATTCTGCCACCCAAAGCACGTGCTAAAACATCTTTATACTCAATAATGCTATGATAACTTTTATCTTCTGGCGGTATAAACCAAGTTACACCACCAGTACCGCCTCGTGGAATAATTGTAACTTTATGTACCATATCGCTATCTGGCAAAATATGGCCTACAATTGCATGGCCTGCCTCATGATAAGCCGTTAGTTCTTTCTCTTTTTCGCTCATAATTTTACTTTTTCGTTCTGGGCCAATTGCTACTTTTTCAAAAGCGGAAGTTACATCACTTTGAGAAATTTCTTTGCGATTATGCCTAGCTGCAATAATTGCTGATTCGTTTGCAATGTTTGCCAAATCTGCACCTGATGAACCTGCTGTTTTGCCTGCTAGTGCATCAAGGTCAACATTGTGCGCTAAAGGCTTTTTATCAAAGCTAACTTTAAGTATTGCTTCTCTATCTTTGCGGTCTGGCAAACCAATATTTACTCGCCTGTCAAACCGACCCGGCCTTAAAAGTGCAGGGTCTAGCACATCTGATCGATTTGTAGCTGCTAGTACAATTACATTCTGGCCTTGCTCAAACCCGTCCATCTCAACTAAAATCTGGTTAAGAGTTTGCTCTCTTTCATCATGTCCTCCACCCATGCCACTACCTCGTTTTCGACCAACAGCGTCAATTTCGTCTACAAAAATAATACAAGGAGAATTTTTCTTAGCTTTAGCAAATAAATCTCGCACTCGGCTGGCGCCAACTCCAACAAACATCTCTACAAATTCTGACCCAGAAATACTAAAAAACGGCACATTTGCTTCTCCAGCAACAGCTCTTGCCAGCATTGTTTTACCAGTTCCAGGCGGGCCAACCAATAGCACCCCTTTAGGAATTTTAGCTCCAACCGCCTCAAATTTTTTAGGAAACTTAAGAAATTCAACAACTTCTTCTAAATCTTGCTTGGCTTCTTCAGTACCAGCAATATCTTTAAAAACAACTTTGTCCTTTTCGTTACCATAAAGCCTCGCCCTGCTCTTACCAAAGCTCATTGCCTGATTACCCTGACCTTGCGCGCTCCTAAGCATAAAGAACAGCACAGCCGTAATAAT
>CAZRVM010000051.1:158-3248 GCA_964603625.1 uncultured Candidatus Saccharibacteria bacterium | reverse complement strand
TTTCATCATCGTGTACGGTTTATGGTGAGCCAGATAAATTGCCAATTACTGAATCTGCTCCATTTAAGCCTGCCGAATCGCCCTATGGAGCTAGCAAGCAAATGTGTGAAATTATTCTTAAAGACGCACAAAAAGCTGGGCTCATAAAAACGGCTATCGCCTTGCGATATTTTAACCCAATCGGAGCTCATAAAAGTGGGCTAATTGGAGAGCTCCCAATTGGCATACCTGCAAATTTAGTACCTTATGTGTCTCAAACGGCATCTAAAATTCGTAAAGAAATTGTTATTAATGGCAACGACTACCCTACACCAGATGGTACTTGCATAAGAGATTATATACATGTTGTTGACCTTGCTAAGGCTCATGTAAAATCCTTAGATTTATTATTTAAAAATCCTGAGTTTTATGATGCAGTAAATATTGGTACCGGAAAAGGTACCAGTGTTTTAGAAATAATAAACCAGTTTATAGAAACCAATAAAGTAGATGTTCCATACAAAGTTGGACCTCGTAGGGCGGGTGATATTATAGAAATTTATGCCAGCACATCCAAAGCCAATAAACTCTTAAATTGGTCTACTGAACTTTCTGTTAAAGATGCCTTAGCTGATGTTTGGCGTTGGCAACAAAATATTTAGATAATCTAGCAAAATTATTATAAATACCACTCTAAAAAACTTTCAATTTTTATATTAAAATATTAAGTTACTATTTTGTGCTTTAAAATTAATTAAATGCTATACAAAAATATTTAAATCCTACCACCTGTATTACTTGCCCAAAGTGGGTACCAATTAGTTCTATATTGCACAATGTTGCCGTCACTCTGAATATAAAACCTGCCCGGATTGGCTTTTGGTGTAGTTGCCCAAATCGGATGATAAGCAGAATCGTAGATTACTAAATTTCCATCGCCTTGAACATAAAGATAACTCCCGCCATGTCCTGCCGTATTGCTAGACCAAATTTCGTGATAACCAGGACCATAAGCAACTAAATTTCCGTCTGGCTTGAGTAACAAGCTATATCTTTTGTCGCTAGAACGTAAATATTCATTTTTATTCAAAAACTGACCCGGATACAAATAGTCAGTACCTCTGTAAGTGGTCTGATCAGGAGCAGAATAACCACTTGCCCAACGAGGCACATAACCCTGATAATTTACTAAGTTACCATCTGTTTGTAATACCAGCCTATCGACTCCATGTTTAACACCGCTTGCCCAAAGTGGGCGCCAGTTTGCAGAATACACAACTAAATTTCCATCCCATTGAAGTACCGCAAAAGCACCCGGGTAACCACCCGTTTCGGAATTCCAAATAACTTTCTGCCCATCTCCATACTCAACCAAATTACCATCACCTTGCATAATTAAAATATACTTTGTATTTACAGATTCTAAATATTGACCCGGCATAATAAATTGATTAGTCTTTAAAGTATCTGTACCTAAAAATTGTGCACCTTTAACCAGTCCTGGCTTATAAGTACTTTCGGGCAAATGCAAATTACTAGAGTTTTCAAAATCAATAAACTCGCTTAAGCCAAGATTTGCTGAGGTGCCAGTTCGCGTACCATAACTACCGGTACTGCCCCAATTGTATTCAGAAATAGTTATGTTACTACCGCTTACATTTTCCACATAAACAACATGGCCGTACCGTTCGTCTACCCCAACAGAACCAACTTTTGGAACCGAACTAATTGATATATTCTTTTTTGTGGCATTGTCATCCCATGCTCCTGCACTCCCCAGCCCAGAAACTTTACTACTTTCTACTCCATTATTTATTAATTTCCATGCAACATAATCGGTACAGTTTCGGTAATAGTAGTTTGTTGTAGATGGGTTAGTTGTTTTTCCTTGATAAGTCCATTCGTAATTAGGGCACCTACCTTCTACCTTTCCTGTTGCCACACAAACGGCGCCACTCCAAGGGTAGCCACCGTCGTCTGCCTTTACTTTAGACACCCCCACAAACAATAACAATATGCTAAAAACTATAAGATATCCTGCCGATAAACATACCCCACGCCTGATCAACTTTAAATAATTCATCAAGCAAACAACCCTCGTTTAAATGTGGTAAAAATATACACTCTTACTAAAAAAATAAAAATTGCTCGTGCTAAAAACTTAAAAACATAACAAAAATAGTAACTGATAAAATCCTGTGGAAAGGTGTTTTAAAAATTACTTGCAGTTATTTGTGTTTTGCTGGTTTTTTATTTAAGAATTATTTGGTAGCACAACACCAGCTTCTTTAGCAACAAGCAAAAGCTCTGCATGGGTTTGTAGTATCTTTTTTTCTAGAGGCAGTTTATTAAATGTTCTGTTTTCTCTTTTTGCTTTCTGTAACTCTGCAACCATACCATATAATTCTCTTACATCGTTTTCTAAGGCTTCCATGCGTCCATCCATTGTATGTAAGATTTGCTTGACTTCTCTCATTTCAGTTTTTAGCGTTGAAACATCAGACTTCAAAACAGCTACATCAGTTTTTAGCGTTGAAACATCAGACTTCAAAACAGCTACATCAGTTTTTAGCACTGCTACATCAGTTTTTAGCACTGCTACATCGGCTTCTAATATATCAAACCTAGGACTTACCATAGTGTCAATTGCTTCTACAATTGCACCCACTACTATTTCTTTTACTTCGCTTAGATCTTGTTTAGTTAAACTCATAGTAAATCAATTCTAGCACAAATTATTAAAATTAAACCTTCAGCCAACTTAAAAATTAGTGAATTTTAATATAAAAACTTTTACTAGATATTTATTCCAAATTAGTTGAATTAACCTATAAGGTTTTTCGACGTAATTCATAATTAATTAGTGTTATAATTAGCCATATGGCTAAAGAAACTAACTTAACGCTAGATAAGAGATTAGACAATATAGATACTCGTTTTGATGATTTAATAACGGTCGTAACTAGCCTTGCTAAAAATACTGAATATCAATATGATCAAATTAACGGTAAGTTTGAAGGTATTGATAAAAAGTTTGATAAGGTAGATGAGCAATTTGATCAAATTAACGGTAAGTTTGAAGGTATTGATAAAAAGTTTGATAAGGTAGAT
>CAZRVM010000050.1:0-3253 GCA_964603625.1 uncultured Candidatus Saccharibacteria bacterium | reverse complement strand
TACCTAAATAGGCTAGGGTTGGAATAACAATAAGAATTAAAAAGATATAGAAAACTAACCAAAAAGGAACTGGTAGTTTGGCCATTATGCTTTTGATATTTAGATTCATATTCAAATAAGTTTTTTTTGTAATTCTTACGCTGTTAAATAAAATTTTCAGATAATAGAAACATCCTGAACACAATACTTGACTACAATATTGTACAATTAATGGTTATGTTTTAAAAGTAAATTATGTAAAGATAACAATCCTATCTCAATCAATCATGGTGGGTCTATCAATTAATTGTGGCTCTAGAACTGTTTCTCCTCCACCAATTTTCACAATATCTTTATCTATTTTGCCCAGCTCTTTGCTGGCATTATTAAAATGACCTACTGTTGCCCCAAGAGAATTACCAAGTTTAGCAAAGTATCCATCGTATGCAATTAAGTGTTTCTGCAATTGTTCTATGTTGCCTCTAATTAATTCTGTATCTTTTTGAATCTCTAAACTCTTTAATCCCTGAACAATTACCTGAACCATAGCTGAAAGTGTGCTTGGCCCGACTATCACAACGTGCTTATCGGCAGATGCATACTGCATTAAATTCCGCCCATTAACGCCCGCAGAACCTATTTTATTTGCAAGTAAGTCATAATAGATTGCTTCACTTGGGATAAACATTAAGGCTTGGTCTAAAGTACCTTTTTTAGGCAAAATATACTTACTAGTTTCATCAATGCGTTTTTTTAAGTCATCTTTAAATGCCTTCTCTAGCCTAATTCTTTCGGCACCCTCAGCTTCAATTAACCTATTGTAATTTTCTAAACTGAACTTACTATCTATGGGTAGAACTTTATCATCTAAATGAATTACAGCGTCTACAACATTGCCTTCACTCAATTTATATTGCAATGTAAACAATCCTGGTGGTAGTAAATTCTGTAATATTTGCTCTAAATAAAATTCGCCCAACACACCTCGCTGTTTTGGGTTTTGTAAAACATTTTGTAAAGTTTTAAGCTCGGTTGCAATATCGCCAACTTGTTTATTAGTATTTTCTAACTTTTCTAGCTTTTGAGTTACATCACGAATAATTTTGTTGCTTGCTTCGTATTGGCGCGCCATTTGCTCTTGGTTTTTATCTAGCCTGGCAGTTAGATGATCTTTTAGGCCATCGTTCAGTTTTTGAAGGCCCGAGTTTAACTCTGTTATATCTTGCTTTAAAAGTTGCGTAGCCGATTCTTGTTTAAGTTCTTTTATTTTTTGAGTTAAAACAAATGTAAGCAGTCCAAAACCTAAAACCAAAATAATTATTACCACTAAGCCTATTTCCATATAATTAATTATACAAGCTAATCATTAAAGTTTTGTATATTAATCTTCGTATCTAATACTGGGCGATGAATCATAATCATTTATTACTGGTTGATGCCCATTACTTATATAGTCGTGAGCCAAATTGGTTGCTAAACCAACTATTAAAGCACCCAAAAGTAGCAAAAACGCTTGAAGCTTAAAGCCACTTTTATTATTTTTACGAGAATGAATTGTAGGGATAATATCGCTAAGCGCAATATATAATAAAAAGCCTGCGCTTAAGCCTAATAACACTCCAATTGGAAGTCCATCATCCCTACCGATTAAATAGGTAATAATTGCTGCTATTACTGTTGCAACTGCGCTAAGTAAATTCGCTAGTAACACCTTTTTGCGACTTAAGCCTTTAGATAGTAGTAGCCCAAAATCACCAATTTCTTGAGGGATCTCGTGTGTTGCAATTGCAATTGTTGTGACTATTCCTGTTGGAATACTTATCATAAAAGACGCCGCAATCGCTACTCCATCTAAAGCATTGTGTAAAGTATCACCAACAATTATTAATGAAACTTTTGGGTCATGAGAATGATCAGAATGTACATGGTGATGATGAAACCATTGTAAAAAACCTTCTGCTATAAAAAACACCAAAATTCCACCAAGTGTCGCTAATAAAACAGTCTCTGCCGAGCCTACTTCAATACCCTCTGGTAGTAGGTCTAGAAAAACCGCTGCCAGCAGTGCTCCTCCAGAAAAAGGCGTTGCATAGCGAGCAAGCAAATCTGCATGTTTACGATTGCTAAGCAGTAAAAACCCACCAACAAGCGACAAAATGCCACCGATGAGAGAAAACAAGACTATATATTCAAATGTACTCATAATTTTTTATTAAAATCTTTATTAATTATTACATACTTTGAACATATTATAAAAACAAGGACCCCAGCGTTCGTGCTAGGGTCGGATGGAAGCCTCACACTTCCTACTAAAAATAGTAATATAGAAAACTCGCCTATTCAATATGATATTTATCACAAACTTAGTAAATATTTAAAAGAATTTGCTAACTCAAAGCCTCAGATAACATCATAATTACGCCCAAACAAACCATTAAAGTATTCTCAACTAAAATAACAGTTGAAAATCTTAAACGGAGTAATGTGCCCAAATAAGAAAGCCGAATAGCACCTCTTTTAGAGACTATTTTTATCATCCCTATCAATCCAGAAAGGCCTATTATTACCACAATTAAATCGCGCAAATACCCTAGTGCGCCGGTAATAAAAAACATTCCAAGTAAAACTTGCAAAAGTGGGTATATATATTTATAAAATGGTAATCGCTTTGCTATTAAATCATACAGTGGAAAAACTTTAATGAACACTTCAATTCCTAATAGTTTTAAACCACCAAAAATTATCAACAAACCACCCGAAAACCACCGTACCCACTCTACTAAATTAAAACTATGGAGCGTTCCCATTAATGTTGCCGAAATTATTAAAAACACAAAAATACTTGCAAACTTGATGTTCTCTTTTGTAGATGGTTCGGCTTTTACAACTGCTGTTTGTTTATGCATCTCATTTATTGTACTTCAACTTCACTAGTTTAATAAATAGGGCTTTTAAAATTATTGCTTAGAAACAATTGTATGAGAAATTGATTCGGCATTAGAGTAAGTATTTTTTAAACTATTTAAGGCTGGCAAAACAAAAAGTTGAAGTAGCACAAAAGGCAAAATAATAAATATTGTTATCATAAAAAATGCTCCAATAATTTTCATAATGCGATATTATAAACTAATATAAGGCTACAAAAAATTGCTAGTGTTTTGTTTATCTCTTTTTAGACAAAACCACAGCTCAAAATTCAAATATGTTAGAATTAATAAAGTTAATGGGGATTAGCCAAGCGGTAAGGCAACGGGTTCTGGTCCCGTGATCGGGG
>CAZRVM010000049.1:1589-3316 GCA_964603625.1 uncultured Candidatus Saccharibacteria bacterium | reverse complement strand
GGTTAAATTTTGGTTTCTTATTATTTTTAGTCATAAAAGAAATGTTATGATACTTTAGTTTCAAGTTGTTTTATTCTACCGTCATGATTTTGTAATTGCTTGTAAGTTTCTTCGTTGGTTGCCTCAATAGCTTCCGCGACAGATATTGATAAATCATCGATTTTTTGATCGAGTCTTTTGATATCACCACGTATCTCTTGAATATCACCACGCATCTCTTGAATATCACCACGCATCTCTTGAATATCACCACGAAGATCACTTGTTTGTTGCGATATTGTGGATGCAATAAATTGTTTAAAATCTGCAATAATTTCTTCATTCATTTGATGTTGATTATAATCCAACAAAACAATAATAACTGTTGTATTATTTGATGTCTAAGTCTATGCTTACTGGGCAATGGTCGGAGCCTAATTGTTCTGGGTGAATTTTAGCAGACTTAACTTTACTTTTTAGTTTTTTTGAAACCAAAAAATAATCTATCCGCCAGCCAACATTGCGCTTTCTAGCATTTGCAAAATAGCTCCACCAAGTGTAATAACTATTACCTTGTGTAAAAATTCTGAAAGTGTCAATAAAGCCAGCTGATAGCCAATTGTCAAAACCAGCTCGTTCTTCGGTAGTAAACCCCTTTTTGCCTTTGTTGCTTTTTGGGTTAGCTAAGTCGTCTTCGGTGTGAGCAACATTCATATCGCCACAATAAATAACAGGTTTAGACTTTTGTAAGTCATCACAGTATAGCATTATGGCTTTGTCCCACTTCTCACGCAGTGGAATTCTGGTTAAATCATCTTTGGCATTTGGAGTATAGGCTGTTACAAGAAAAAATTTATCAAATTCCGCAGTGACTACTCTTCCCTCGTCATTACTATGGCCATAATTATCAGAAGTTAACCCAGTCTTTTTAACAAAGTTCTCGGGAATATCGTTAAAAACTTTGAGTGGTTTAATTTTGCTAAAGATGGCAGTGCCACTATAACCTTTTTTGGTACGCGATGAGTTCCAATACTCTTCATACTCTGGTAAATCTATCTCGGCCTGCCCCTGTTCAGCCTTTGTTTCTTGCAAACATAAAATATCAGGATTGTAGGTGTTTATAAACTGCTCAAACTCTCCTTTTTTTATTACTGCCCTAATACCATTTACATTCCAAGAAAATATCTTCATTATCTTTAAAAGTATAACATTTTAAATAGTTATTATTTAGCCGATGTAGCTTATTACATAATCGGTTTCGGAGTATAATTTTATAAGATGCGAGATGTAATTTATTTAAAGCTCAAGAATACTGGATTGATTATTGGCTTTATAGTATTTTTTATTTTTCTGACGATTTTTATTATTAACGCATATAAGAGTAAATCACTAAATAATAGTTATGTTTCAACAATAATTGTGCCCCATCATGACTTGGTGGCTAAACAAAGGCAAGAAGTTTTTGAGAAAATTGCCCCCAAAACTCAAAATCGGCGTATTATTTTGCTAGCTCCTAATCATTACAATAGCGGTACGGCAAATATTCAAACTCGTTTACAAACTTTTACCACACAATATGGTGATATTAAAGTTGACGATTCGCTTTTTAAATTAGTTTCGTCTTATGGCGCAGAAGAAACTAATTCAACTTTTGAGGCTGAGCACGGAATTAAAGCACTCTTGCCAGATATTGCCAAGTATTACCCTAATTCAAATATTTTGCCACTAGTTATTAAGCAAACCTCTAG
>CAZRVM010000049.1:0-1489 GCA_964603625.1 uncultured Candidatus Saccharibacteria bacterium | reverse complement strand
GGCGAATTTACAAATGATGAAATCAATTTATTGCCCATGTTAATAAAGACTCAAAATAGTCAACCTATTTTAGCAAGATCTGCTGAAGCTGATCAGATTTTAGCTAAATATTTTGCTCAGTTTAAACTCTTTGAAACAGATAATAAGGGTGGTATGTTGTATTCGTTACCCAAATAAACTATGCTTATGGTATGAAATAATTTAATCAAAGGAAAGCTATGGATGAAAACCTTAATAGTAGCTCAAACAAAAAAGACATAATAGAAGAAAATAGTGAAATAGATTTAGTAGAAGAAGTTAAAGATTCCCAGGAGCAAAAAATAGATCATGAAAGACCTAAAGTTGATGATAAATCTTCTGAAAATGAAAAAACCAATATACTTAAAAATGCTAACCAAGACGATAATTTAAATCAAAAAAAAGTAAAAACAAATAAACCTAGAAGCAAGAAGAAGCTTTTAATTTTTGTATTTTTAATATTTGTTATAGCTTTAGGAGCTGTTGGGGTATTTGTATTTAAAAATAAAAAACTAAAGCCTAAAGGCAATACACCAGTAGCTGAAAATGCACAAACACAAAATGCTCAAGAACAAAAATCAGAAATTGCTAATCCAAATGAACTTCAGGATGTAAAATTTAATGATCAAATACAAGAGATAGAATTTCAACCAGTTTTTACATCTGAAGCAATCAAAAAATATTCGGACGCACGAGATATTGGCGATATTACAAGTAGTTTTAAATTTTATAAGGTTGGCACAGCAAAAAAAGGTGAATTAATTGTTGCTAGAATTCCTGCTGAATTTGAAGATACATACACTTTAATTTTGAAGCAAGATAATAAGTATACTTTATTGTTAAAACATTCGACTACTGTAGATGCAAGTGGATCATATTTTGGGCCGGAATATGATGGTGGAACAAAGTTAGACTCAGATACTTTTATTCCAGTTTTAGAAGTTAAAGACACGATTTCATATAATGGCATAACTGCATCTCTTGTACCATATTCAAAGCCCAGGTTTTTAATTCCAAGCAGTGACCAAAAGCAAACCGAAGAGGCTAAAATAGATCAAGGGGTAGTTTATGAACAAGTTTACGAAAACCCTAATCATCCTGGCGTTAAGCAGTTTTCAATTTTACTAAAACAGCCTACCGGGCTTTACTTAGTATACCGATATACAACGGATGTTCTTAAAGACGATAATTCAGTAACAATTAATTATAAGGACGGCAATACATCTACCGAAAAGTATACTTGGGCAATGGTTAGAGGTGGTTGTGGGGTTGTTGATTCTGTAAATGTTGTTGACAAAGCCTACTTCAATGACTTGACTGAGATTGGTAAAGCAGGTAATGAGCCAATATATGGTTTTAAGTCAGCAAACCACCAGGTTGTGAACACAATATATGAGGCATATAACTACGATGGTGCGCGTGAAGGTGCAGTTAGTAAGGAACAGTTCTGGAAAGATAATGGAGTGGTTGT
>CAZRVM010000048.1:0-3927 GCA_964603625.1 uncultured Candidatus Saccharibacteria bacterium | reverse complement strand
TTAAACTAAGTGGGTAAAATTGTTTATACGCTTCGCCATCTGGGTAATCAAGGGTAGCGAATGGCCATTGGCTACTCGAAAACCAAGTATCAAACACATCAGGGTCTCGTTGATATGTCTTATTGTTTATTTTGAGGGTTTCAAGGTTAGTGCGAGTATCAAAAATCCAATCATCGGGGTTCTCTGTATTTACAAATGCCGGAATTGGAATACCCCAAGCAATTTGTCGGCTTATATTCCAATCTCGTAAACCCTCTAGGTAAGTTATAAGTTGGTTGAGTTTTTGAGATGGGTAAAATTTTATTTGATTTTTTTTAAGCACTTCAACTGCTTTGACACTTAATGGTTTCATATCTATAAACCACTGTTCACGAATTAATGGTTGGATGATAGTTCCGCACTTGTAGCAATGGCCAACGCTATGTAAATGTGGCGAAATTTTATTGACGAGCCCTTGCGCAGTTAGGTCTAATACTACTTTTTTACGGGCTTGTTCAAACGATAAACCTCGATAGTTTTCCCCTGCTTCTGCAGTCATTAAGCCATCGTGGCCAATTACGCTGATAAGAGGTAAATCGTGCCGTTCGCCAACTTCAAAATCATTAGGGTCATGAGCCGGTGTGATTTTAACAGCACCTGTGCCAAATTTTCTATCGACCATATCATCGGCAATAACTGGTATCTCGCGTTTTGTTAGTGGTAATCTAACTGTTTTACCAATATATTTAGCCAATTTTTTGTCATTTGGGTGTACCGCTACAGCAGTATCGCCAAGCAATGTCTCTGGTCTTGTTGTGGCAATTACAATAGAATCTTTACCATCAGTTAACGGATATTTTATTTCCCATAAGCTTCCTGAAACTTCTTTATATTCAACTTCAATATCAGCGAATGCGGTTCCATGAAAAGTACAAAAATTGACTAACCTTTCACCTCTGTAAATAAGACCTTCATCCCACATTTTTTTAAATGTTAGGTTTGCCCTATCTTTAATTTTGTCATCAAGGGTAAAAGTAAAATAGTTCCAGTCTACGCTAGCACCTAATTTTCGAAATTGTGTTTGGTAGTTATCTTTGTTGAGATCTACAAAATTCCAAATTTTGTTGTAAAGTTCTTCCCTACTGAAATCGAATCTAGATTTTCCCTGTTCTGCAAGTTGTTTTTCAAATACAACTTGTGTTTCAAAACCAGCATGGTCTGCTCCCGGCAAAAAGAGAACTGACTTATTTTGCATTCGTTGAAAACGAATTATTATATCTTGAATAGCCATAGTTAGGGCATGGCCTATATGCAGATTTCCATTGGCGTTGGGGGGTGGAACTACTATACTGAAACTTGCTTTCGAACCGTTATCGATAGGCACAAAAGCTTGAGAATTTTCCCACAATGAATAGATTTTGTCTTCATGCAAACTTGGATTATAAGAGCTCGGTAGAGGCATAGATGCTTTAAGTATAACATCTCTGTTTTGTATTAATAAGTTAGTAGTACAGATTAATTAATAATACTTTACAGTATATCCTACTGATGTTGTAATAAATATGTTGTAAATATTGAAAGTTGTAAAAATTATTTCACGTGAACACTATAATCTAAATAAGCCTTAAGGTATAGTAAACCTCCTCTGTTAAAAATTTTCATAAATAGTTATAATCATGTATAAATTACCAAAAAATTAGTTACATTTATTTAAAAACCGAATAATTACAACATATAAATAATTTTAAAATTAAATAAATTGTATTGTAAAGTTTACATTATAAGAAAATAAATATATTTTAAGTGATTTATTGTAAGATTGCACGAGAGATAAGATAATTTATAGTTGAATAAATTGATATTTTGCTTGGTGAACTAGCCGAACATAGTGACGGTCTATAAAATCAAAGTTTTAAATTACTAATATGTATCTAGTCAAAATACCAGTGTTTATTTGAAGAGTTATATTTTTGATAAGTAACACTAGTTAAAGTATATATAGTAAAAATTGAGGTTGTTCTAATGAATATGTGATAGCTCACAAAGTGTAAGATAACCCAATATTCTAAAAATTGACATAGAGAACGAGAAGTGTTATAATAGTTTAGATTAAACAGAGTGTTTGATCGAACCCGAACAAGAGAGAAAGCAATGTACGAACATGTACGAGAGGTAAGTACAGGGCTCGTCCTGAGCCTTGTGGCCACCACGATTGCTGGGATTGTAGCCTGGGTTGATCCGTGGAACAATGGTATTCCGTGGGTCAACTGGCTGGTCATCAGCACCGTCATGATCTTCGCGGTGGCCATAGTGACTGCATCCTGTGCGTCCGCTAAAAGTGATGAAGATTTCTTCAGTCCTGTATTCGGCATCCTCTTCATGTGGACGCTCTTGGCCGCGCCCATAGTGTTGATGCTTACCGAAATGACTACTGCCATCGAACCCAAGTACCATTCGCTGGCTTGGTCAGCGTTCTGTCTGCCCATGGGTACCTTCATCATCACGGCGATGATCCAGTACCTTACGGGCGCTCGAGCAGAGCACCGAAGCGACTGATTGAATAGGGTCGCATGACCAACACTGAGGCAGTCGAGAGGAAAAATATCATTCGTCGTCGACGTCTCGATACCTCTCGGCTCATACCTCCATGCTTTCTTCTTGTTCAACTTCACTCCATAAATGTATATTTATGCTGACGAGTCCAAAAGGACGAAAGTGAAGGTTACATACTTAAGTTAGGCTTAATTTCTAGCGAAAATAGTGGGGTAGATAGGAATGGTTTTTTGAATATGTTATTAATTTTCTAAATATAGGGTCAATAGCTATATCTGCTCATGAAAAAATCAAGAAAATACTCAAAAAAGATCTAAATATTTTATAATTCCAATTAATGAAAATACTTAATATTCATGAAGCGTTAGATTGCGTAAAAGGTATCTATGGTGAAGATGCTCATATTACTACCATAGATACAGGATATGAAAATATTATTTTTAATGTAAATAATAAATTTACAGTACGATTTCCTCGTTCGCAAGAAATTTGGAATCGAGGCATTGTTGAGCGAACCGTTCTAAGTCTTTTGAACGATAGCCCCATTGCAATACCTAAAATATTATTTAAAAGTGATGCTCCCGCATTTATAGTTACAGAATATATCAATGGTAAACATTTTTCATCTGAAATACTGCGTAATTTACCAGAACATGTTAAAAACAATATCGGAATGTCGATAGCCGAGTTTGCTTATTATATGCATTCTTCTGTACAGGTTAAAAATATTAAACCATTACTGCCTAAAGTTAAAGATACATACAGCCAATACCTAAAACGCGTTTTATATGAAAGAAAAGACCCTAATACTAAAATTAATATTCTTGCAAAGAAGTATTACGAACTTTGGTTAGCCATGCCCAAAACTAAGAATGTAGTTGTTCATGATGATTTACATATAGAAAACCTACTTTTCGATGATCATTATAACCTTGTTGGCGTATTAGACTTTGGGGCGGTATGTATTGGTTCCCCAGAGCAAGATTTGAGACAGACTTATCGTCTTGGTGATGAATTCTTAAAGGCGGCCGTTACAAAATACCAAGAACTATCTGGTAAAACATTAGATATTGAAATATCTAAAATCTGGACAATAACCCAAGAATTAGGTGCTTATTGCAGAGAAGATAGTGGTGTTGCTCATGAGAGAGCAGCTAGAAACTTACAGTTTTGGTTTGGGTTGGATTTGTGATATATGCTCAAGGCTAATATCATCACTAGACTTTAAGTCTAGGTTTGTAAATAATAACTATTAAAGCCCAACTTACATACTTAGGCTGGGCTTAATTTCTAGCGAAAAAGGATTTGCGGTTGGTTGGTGTTTGAGCAACTTGAAACAGCCCAGAGATGCTATCATAGCGCCATTATCGGTACACAATTTTGGGTCGGTATACT
>CAZRVM010000047.1:0-4008 GCA_964603625.1 uncultured Candidatus Saccharibacteria bacterium | reverse complement strand
ACCGTTGCTAACACACAAGTATCGTGCTCATCTAAAAACTGCTTAACTTCAGTCAAACTCATTTTAGTTGCCTCAATCTTTGAGCTATTGCAAAATTCATAAAGTATCCCTCAAGCTTTGTGTCATTTTTGTCAGTCAAAACAGCAGTTGAGAATTCTTCGCGAGCACGAAGCACTTCTTTTAAGCGTGGTGACTTTTGAGCTAAAAGCTCCTCGGCGGTAGCGTCTATCAAATCAAGCCCTCTGTAAAATGCAGTTTTCATATCAGCTTTGTTACCAGCTTGCTTCGCATTAAGAGCTCTGCCAACCTCAGAACCAATATTTCCCATTTGCCAAAAAAGCGACTGCGTCTGCCATCTTTTTTTATCAAACACATGACTACTCATGAACAACTTCTCCGACTAATTGAATAATTTGTTCACGCACATTACTATCAAGAACATAACGAGAAGGATTATTTTGCCTTGGACGAATATTTATCATAGAATCAAATTCAATAAACTCATCGGTGCCAAATTTGTCGGGTTTGAGGTTTATGCCCCATAAATCTTGTTGTGAAGAACCATTTTCAAGCAATTCTTGTTCACCATCTACATGCATCTCCATATCTACAATAATAATTTTTTTGGCTACATCAACATCAGCCTTCACCAAAGTACCATACATTTTATTAGCCATTTCTTGAAGCTCTGAAACCGAAATTTTCCTGACTATTTTCATTTAAACTGCCTTAAAAAGTCTAACTTACCTGAATGAAAATGACGAATATCTTCTATGCCATACTTCATCATCACTAATCTATCAATACCAAAGCCCCAAGCAAAACCTGTGCACTCTTTGGGGTCAATTCCACCCATCTTTAAAACATTGGGGTGAATCATACCACAACCAAGTAACTCAATCCAATCTCGGCCTGGGCGTTTTATTGCATATTCAAAACTAGGTTCTGTAAACGGAAAGTAAAATGGTTGAGTACGAACCTGCAACTCTTCTTGAAAATATTCCTCTAAAAATGTTTTAAGCGTAGCTATTAAATGGCCTACATTTATTCCTTCATCTACATAAACGCCTTCTAGTTGATAAAAAGTATGCTCATGAGTGGCGTCCAGGTCTTCGTTACGGAATACTCGCCCCGGAATAACCATTTGAATTGGTGGTTTTTTACTTCTTAATACACGATTTTGCATGGTGCTAGTGTGTGCAGGAGCAATTAACTTTTCTGTAGTCATAAAAGTATCGTAATCATCTCGCGCGGGGTGGCCTTCTGGAAAGTTTAAGCTACCAAACATATGATAGTCGTCGTCTAACTGCCTTGATTCAACAGCCTCAAAACCCATCCTTTCAAAAATATTTAACACAATCTCCATCTCTTGCATTAGTGGGTGCATGCTCCCAGCACTACTTGGTAAAATTCTTGGCTTCTTGGAGTCTGGCGTATTAACATCAAATGGAGCGGTAACATCAATTGGTGCTAATTGCTCCATACTTTCTTGACTGTCATTTACTAATTTTTCTAAGTACTTTTTAAGCAAGTTTACTTCCTTGCCAAAACTAGCTCTTTCCTCTGATTTTAACAATGGAATATCAGCATATAAAGCTTTTAATTCTTTTGATCTTAATATACTCTTTTTGTCGCTCAATTTTGAAACTCTTGCCTCTAACAAGTTTGCCACTTTTGCTATTTTCTCATTTTGATAAGTCATTATTTTAATATTATACCAGCTAGTTGGGTTATAATAATACCTATGGCAAATTTTAGTTTTGATATTGTTAGTGAATACGATAAGGCCGAAATGAATAATGTCTTCGATCAAGTGAAACGAGAAATTGCTACTCGATATGATTTTAAGGGCACACCCGCCCAACTTGAATGGTTAGATTCTAATAAAGACGGTTTTATAATTACCAGCAATAGTGAATATCAAATAGATGCCATAATAGAGATTATCCGTAAAAAATTAAGTATTCGCGGTCTAAGCCAAAAGATATTAGATACAAGCCAAAAATTAATATTAGCAAATTTAAAAACTACTAAAAACATACCTTTTAAGCGGGGGTTAAGTCAAGATGATACTAAAAAAATTACAAAACTCCTAAAAGATGAATTACCCAAAATCAAAACTCAAATACAAGGCGAAACTATTCGAGTAACTAGCCCCAAAAAAGATGAACTACAAATTGCCATGCAATTAATTAATAATGCCGATTTTGATTTTCCGCATAACTTTGTAAATTTTAAATAACTACCTTTTTAGTATAAGCAAGTTATACTTAATAATAATGACACCCGAAGAACTATTAAAACTCTGTAAAGATGTTTTAAAGCAAAACGATAGTGGCAAACATACAGTACCCGCTAAAGGCTTTTACCCTCACCAATGGCTTTGGGATAGTTGTTTTATTGCCATAGGGCTCGCTCACTATAACCCTAAGCGAGCTCAACAAGAAATTCTGAGTTTACTTAATGGCCAATGGAGTAATGGCATGATACCAAATATGGTTTTAGCGCCAAGTTCGCTACCTTCTCAAGCAGAAATATTCTGGCGTAGTGAAGTTTCACCCCTATCTCCAGATGATATATCTACTAGTGGAATTACGCAACCACCAATGTTGGCTGAAGCCATTGTACAAATTGGTAAAAAATTACCCAAAAGCGAACGATTAACTTGGTATCAAACGATCTTTCCGGCTCTTTTACACTATCATTCTTGGCTATACAAAGAACGCGACCCAGAAAATACGGGGCTTGTTTTACAAATTCACCCTTGGGAGACAGGTTTAGACAACACTCCACCGTGGATTTATGAGCTTCAAAAACATAAAACTCCACTTTGGATTAAACTTATCGGCTGGTTAAAGATAGATTATGTCATAGGTTTTTTTCGTAAAGATAGTTTTTTAACTCTTCCCGGCGAACGAATTAGCACCCTAAACGCACTCTCGTACTACAATATTCAGCGTCAATTACGCCATAATAAATATAACACTTTCAAAATCCTTAAACATAAAGGTCTTACTATTGAAGACATCAATTTTAATGCAATATTTATTCGTGCCAATTATCATTTAAAATCAATAGCCAAAGAGATTAATAGAGAACTTCCAAAAGAACTACTCAAAAATATGAAAAAATCAGAAACTGCGCTTGAAGACCTTTGGGATGCTTATTCTGGCCAGTATTATTCAAGAAATCACCATACTCACAAATTAATCAAAATCAGTACTGTTGGCACACTTTTACCCCTTTATGCTGGATGTATTTCTAAAGAACGAGCCCAACAACTTGTAGATATTTTGAATAATAAGCAAACTTTTAATACCAACTTCCCAATCCCCACTGTGCCTATAAACTCTAAATGGTTCGACCAACACAAATATTGGCAGGGTCCTACTTGGGTAAATATAAATTGGTTAATAATCACCGGATTAAAACAGTATGGCTTTATTAAAGAAGCCGAGCTTCTAAAACAACAGACAATTACAATGGTTGCTAAAAATGGAATTAGGGAATACTTCTCGCCACTAGACTCAAGCCCAGCTGGAGCGCATAATTTCTCATGGACTGCGTCTCTTACACTAGACCTGCTAAAAACAAAGTAAAGCAGTTTTAATTTTAGTTTTAATCAAAGAACTCATCATTTTCATATAAAGAATGCTTCATAGCAACTTCAGGCGAAAAACCGCTTCTTATTAATCTATTATATGCACGCAAGGTAAACTCTCTATTGCCTTCGTTAGTTTTCATAAATATCTCTTCTAAATAATGTGCATCTACTTGACTAGTTTTTTCGCTATTATCTTTAAAAATATCTATATCCTTAAATGGATCAGTTTCAAAACCTTCGTTCACAAATTTATTATACAATTTTTCTTACCAACTTGCTATAGTGTCACTACTTTTAAAGATATGAATTGTCTTCTTTTTTAATCCTAAATTATAGACATTGATTTTTGCAATACTTTTGAATCAAATTTTGGAGTTTCTTACACCCCCTCAAACCCTATCCTA
>CAZRVM010000046.1:0-4033 GCA_964603625.1 uncultured Candidatus Saccharibacteria bacterium | reverse complement strand
CTTTGTCGGAAGTTTCCATTTCCCTCGCCACTCTCAGATTATCCATCCGGGTTGTCGCTTCTTCTGCTCTGTCAAGGTTTGCGGCTCCGGTTTCTCCGATGATGCTAAACCTCACACTCTCCTTCACATCGCTCTCTGCAGCCTTGTAATCAACATACCCAGCTACACCAGAGTTCTTCAACAGCCTTCTGCGGCTTTCCCAAAGCAGGTACATGATGTCTGCATCGTTGAACATGACATTGAACCCTGCATCACGGAGCAAATTCCTCATGCGAGCCATGACCCTGCCGAACCATGACGGGAAATTGCCACTCTCAGCGAGTGAGGCAATGTATTCATCGGCCACCAGCTTCCGGCTCTCGGTGTTGTACAACTCCTTGATGGCAATGATGTCTGCCGGGGTCATTGAATCGTAAACCTCGTACAGTAATTCGTTGAAGTTCTGCGCACCAAGCAGGTCTCGCAGCCCCTTGTGAGCAACGATCTCATGCGCTATTGTCTTTTCAACTTCACCCATGTCGTTGACCTCATTCACAAGCACATAGATATTGCCTGTCCTTCCGTCAAACACGCCAGGGTAGATACGTTTGTCCGACATCAACCGTGATATTCTCTCCGGGAGTTGGTTCCTGTTGGTGATAACCCGGATGGGAACGCCAAACTGCTTGCCGAGTTCCTTCGCACGATCTGAATATTGCCTGATCTGGTCGGCACGGGTGGCGTAGCGGTCAATGTAGCCCTGATCTGATCTGAACATGGGGACGCCCTGCAGGACGGATTCCCGCATGGCATCTGTGACGGGAAGGGACTGAACCTGCTGATACTTGCCAGATGGCGGGGTAACAATGTCGCCTGATTCAAGGTCAATGCCTTCATCGGTTATGGTCGGATCGGTGTCAATGGGTATTACTTCCAGCTTCGCACCAAAAGGTTTGCCGAGTTTGGAAGCTGCGGATGGGATGATGGCATCGTAAAAGGCTTTCATGCCTTCGCCACCGACTTTGAGGTCGAGTCCGGAATAAGAACCCTCCTCATTGCCATTTTCAATGTCAGTTCTTATTTTATCGGCTAACTCTTTTCCAACTGATTCATCAAGTTTCCCTTCTACAAGCTGATTATCAACAACCCTCTTATTTTGTTTATCGTATGCAGAAATCCATATTTCAGAAGGATTATTTTCCCAATGCCAATCAACTTTATTTAATTGCTTACTCAAATCATACCTCTCAGCCTGCTGCTCGCCATTAGTCCATGCGATCCTGTCAAATCCGTTCTCTGCTGCATAACGAATCATTCTCCTGAGTGCAAGGTTTACCCATTGATCGGTTTTTTTGAAGGGCATGTTTGGAATAGCATTTTCTTTTGCTTTCTCATTTGCTTGTTTTATAGCAAATGCTTTTTTAGTTTCTAATGAAGTCCCTTGCGGAAAATCAATATCATACATTCTTCCGCCAAGTACCCTGATGCCATTTTTATCAATCAATTCATATCCCCCAAAAACATGTTCTACAAAATCAGTATTCGCATCAGAATACTTATCAACCCCCATAAAACCTTCCTTCTTCCCTTTCTGCGCCCAATCGCTCTGAATCTCTTCGACAAACAGCACTCTCTCCCCGTTCACCGTTCTCTCGTTGAAACGGATGTGGGCAAGGATGTTTGCTTCGTCGAAGTGGGAGGATTTGAAGTCTTTGTCAGAGTACTCTTTATACTCATTGCGCTGTTTTGCTGCATATTCGGCATCTTGCCTGTTGGGATATTCAAGTATATCCCTTCCAGCCCTGGCAAACTCATTTTTATCATTAGTAACTACATACCTTCCAGTATTTCCAATCTCGCTTGCTTTCCAACTTTTAACAATCGGAGTAGCGGGCATCACCAACAGCAACTCTTTGTAGTTTTCTCCACCGGGGAGTTTGTATTGGGAGTATTTAGTAGGATTTGATCCGTCTCTTGTGTAATATTGATTAAAATCATCGAGGTCTTTCAGCGTCTTTATTTCGCCTCCATATTCGTTGTAAACGCTATTACCTTTATCGAGTTCTTTTAATGCTTCGGTTCTTGTTAATGCTATTTTTCCACCATCCTTCACCACCTCCTGCACCTCAATCCGGTTCTCGTCAATCCACTGCTGAACATCGGCTTTGGTAATTGACTTCTGAGAGGCAAAGGTATCATCCCATCCCATCCAGTCCATTTCAGCCTGCTTTGCCCCGTTTTTCAGAAGCATTGCCTTGAATTGCTCCGGTGTGCCTTTGTCCTGCTTGATGGATTCAAGGGCGCCCTCTACTGTGGAGTAGAAGCCGGTGGGGGAAACGGTGCGGAAACGGACGTCAGGATCACTTTCAACAGTTTTTTTTACTGCATCAATTCTGTTTTGTCTGTTTGTATCATCATATTCAACAATGGTTATCCCTTTTTTCGTAAGCACATCACGCACTTTCTGTTTTGTGTCACTTGGGATTACAGCGTACTTGAAACTTTTAAGACTGACGACATCGGGTATTTTTGCTTCGATGTAGTCTGTTGGAGCATTGCCCGCCTTATGTGCAAGATCAAGGGCAAGTTCAACAATATCATAGTCAAGGTCTTTAAACCCATTTTTACCGAGAGATGATTTCATCCGTTGGTAACTGCGCTTACTTGTTCCACCCTTCAGGTAATCGTATATTGCCTTGTGTGCATCGTTTAGGGCATCCCATGTGTCATTGTACCTGTAATATCCGGTTATCTCTGACCTGTATTTGTCAGACAATTCAGAAACCCCTTTGTCGAAAAACTCGGATTCTTCTTCTTTTGAAACAAGTCCCTTTGCAAATTCCCTGATTTCATCAACGCTATTCAACTTTCTGCTTGCGGCAGAAACAGCTTTTGCAAGTCCAAACGTCATTGTTTTTTGACCAGCCTTCTCTTTTTGAGAGGACATATATTCGTAAATATTATCAACAGTATATGGGACTTTTTTACCACGTACAACAATAAACGGGTCTGAAAAGACAGGTGTTATCTTTTCATCAAGCCATTCAATAAATTCATCCTCGTAACCACCATCCTCAATAGCTTTTTTTGCGGCTTTATTGGTGTCGTATTTCTCTAATTCATCAAGTGATTTTTCACGATCAAGTATTTCATTGATGATAGAATCGGCTTTTGAAAAGTACAGATTTCCATCCTCGCTGATTGTGTTTTTCGATAATAACTTATCCAAATACTCAATATCCTCTTTATCAAGGCCGCCCAAACTTTCGATGTATGCCTTTCTATAAAGGTCGGAGAATTGCTTATAAATGTGGTCTCCCGGACGTGATTGCTGTAACTCTTGCTTGTTATCGAGTACAAATTTTATCAACTCAGGGTTATCTACACCCGAATTTTGCACCTTTTTCTTGGAGTATATCGGTTTAACACCCTTGCCCTTTGTTTCAAGAAACATATCCATCATCGCAGTTGATCCAGCCATGTCGGACATAAATGATTCCTTGCCTCTCTTAGCCTTGTAATCAACGTCAGAGAAGTACTCATTGAATTTTATAAAGTACGGATCGACCTGTTTTACAAAGTCCCATAGCTTGTTAGTGACCTTATATTCTGGTGCTGGAACTGTTGGTGTCCATGAATCACGGGTGTAAACATTTGCTCCGTTTCTTGGGTCAATTAGGTCGCTTGTGGCTATTATGGTGATGTCGCCAAAATCATTAAATGGGATGTCTTTTCTTGTGATTGCAATGGATGGCATAACCATCCCGCCAAGTTTATCAATCTTTAATATTGATGATCCTGAAAGGTTATGCAGTGCAACATTGTTTCTTTCTGAAATATCGGACAGAGCTTCCGTTGTGCTTTCTCCAATCTTAAACCTCACCCCACTATCTTTACCGAAGAAATAGTCCCTGATAACGGTTTGTACTGCATCGGCAGCGTTCTTGTTGCCGGACAACAGTTTGTTACCCGACATATCGGTAATGGTGTATTTGCCTGATTTCTCTGTGAGGATTGCCGCAACCTTGCCACTGCGATTGACAAGTTCAGTCTT
>CAZRVM010000045.1:0-4070 GCA_964603625.1 uncultured Candidatus Saccharibacteria bacterium | reverse complement strand
AGAATCAATATGATTCAATTGGCTTTGATTCGACAATGATTAGACTTACTTGTGATGACGGCTGGGCATCTATCTACAATAATGGTTTACCACTACTAGAAAAATATAATATGCCCTCTACTCAGTATATTGTTACTAACAAATTGAACACACCAGACTATATGACAAACGCTATGGTGAAACAGTTTCTACAAAAAGGTCATGAGATAGATTCGCACACTGTTAGCCATGCAAACCTAACCTTGCTAACAACAAGTCAAAGACGCACAGAGTTGAGGCAATCTCAGAATAGATTGAGACGACTGTTTGGGAGTAATACAGCAAAAAATCTAGCTACACCGTATGGAGCTTATGACGCGAATGTTATTAAAGATATTAAGAAGTATTACCAGTCTCATAGATCAGTAGATACTGGTTTCAATACAAAAGACAATTTTGACCCATACAACATACTAGTACAAAATATTGAAACAGATACAACTCCAGCAGAAGTAGCTTCTTGGGTTGCAAAAGCTAAACAAGAGAAAAGTTGGCTAGTGTTGGTGTATCATACCGTGAATAACTCAACTAGTTTAGATGACTATGCCGTTAGTCCGGCAAACTTAGAAGCAGAGCTTCAGATTATTCAAGCTTCTGGCGTGCCAGTCAAGACAATGAACCAAGCATTAACTATTGCAAAACAGCAAAAATAATTGAAAAAACACTTTACAAAAACATAAAAATAGTGTATACTAAATAACAGTAAGACCTGACAAGTCAAGGGTAATCCAGTTTACTGGGCTACCCTTTTTTTTGTCTTATTTGGAGGTTTTAATAGTATGAATAATTTAAATAGCCCAAAAGTTATTGCTTTAGTTCCTGCTCACAACGAAGAGCAGATAATTAAAGCTACTATTGATTCGTTGATGAAACAGAGTTTTGCACTAGATTATATTTTAATAATTGCCGATAATTGCACAGATGCAACGGTGAGCATTGTAAAAGAATTGCAAGCAAAGTTTGGTTCAAACAAGCTTAAATTACTCGAGACAGTTAACAACAGTTTCAAGAAATCTGGTGCACTTAATCAGGGTTTTGAGCTAGTATTAAAAGATAATCCAGATTATATATTTGGAATGGATGCCGATACTATAGTTGACGAAAAGCTAATTGAAGAAGGCGTAAAGCAGTTTTTAGTAGAGCCTAAAACTGCTGGAATATGTTCAGCGTATAGAACTATGCCGTTAGAGAAAAATGTCTCAAAATGGAAAAAGTTCTTATGGAGATTGCAAAATATTGAGTTTGGTTTAGCTAATGCTTGGCGTGTAGAAAATTTTAAAAGTGCTAGAGTGTTGCCCGGTGTATCTGTTATGTTTAGAACAAGTTCTTTACTAGATATTTATCACAAAAACAATGGCATCGTTTGGGCAAACGATAGTTTAGTTGAGGATTATCGCCTAACTCTAGAATTAAAAGATTTTGGATGGGATGTAAAATCATCTTTAAAAATGATTTCTTGGTCTGATGTACCATTAAGTATTGGTGGAAAAGGTGGCTTGTTTGACCAAAGACAACGCTGGTATAGCGGTACTGTGGATGAAATTAGACGCAGAGGTTTTCAAAAACATTCAAGATACGAATTATTCACTATTTCACTTCTTGCCATAAATTTTATTATGAGGTTAGTGTTAATTTCAGCATATTTAATGCTTTTAACTTCTGGTAAGCATATAGAATTAATACCAATTTTTCTTTTGTTACCAATTCTAGCCTCAATGATACAGTTTCATAGATGGTTAAAATATGCCGATCAACACGATAAATGGCAAGGTTTAATGACGATTATACTTTTGCCAAATGAGATTTATGCAGTATTTAGAGAATTCGTATATTTATATGCAATTTGGTTAAGTTACAGGAGGCCAAATCGAGCTTGGTAAGCATTTCCAAGTTGGATTTTAGGTTATAGAGAAAGGAAATAGGAGAAAATAATTATGTATACACCCTTGAATAATTCATTTGCAAGTAGTATTACTACAGTTGCAACGGTTGATGTGTCTTTGCACAGTGCGCTTGGTATTAGCTGGAAAATACTTTTACCTTACACGGTTTTTGGCGCAGTACTTATGGTGTACAGCCAAAGCCGTTTGTTCAAAGGCCAATTTGAGCTTGCTAAAATGAATAAAAAGATTGCTGGTATTGCAGTAGAACAAACAGGCGATAAAACTACAATTAAAAAATCTAGGTCTACTTCAATTAAAAGTCTCAACTATCCAATTAAGTATTCATAGTACTTTTTACGTTTCTCGTTTATTTATATACAATTTTAAATTATATAAAACTTACTATTTCATTTTTAAAAAATAATTTATAACAAACTGAGCAGAAAAAGTGTAGCTCAAGCCCACGTAAAAAATTAGTTACTTGGATAATAAAGCGTGGTATTCCTTTAGTTAAGTTAACACAAAAATTAACTTGGCTAATTATTGTGGATTAAGATAAAAACTAACTTCTTTAAGTTAATTAATTTAACGGGCGTTAATTTTGGTTTTTTAATTGGCAAGAGGGTAATAATCTATTGAATCAATTTCAAAAGTTGCCGGCAATGCGCTGTTATCTATGCCGTTTTCTGGGAACTTAGATCTATCCATTCCTCCCCAAACACCACCCATAGCTAGGTTGATTATTAGAAAGAAGGGTTGGTCGTAAGGCCAAGTTGTATAATCTGAATTTTTAGGTTTAGAATATGTAAAAAATGTCTGGTCGTTTATTTGATAGATAAGTTTGTCTGGGGTCCAAAGAAGGCTGTATTTATTGAATTTATCAGCACTGTCGGGTACTATGATAGATCCATTTTTACCTGTACCGTCTGGTCGATTTTGTAGATCTGATGCGGTGTGAGCAACTCCGTAAATTAAGTTTGGTTTATAGCCAACAGCTTCCATAATATCTATCTCACCGCCATTTTTGTACCTTAATGGATTACTTTCTGGGCTTTTATCTGCGTAGATATTATTAGCCGGCAATAGCCAAATGGCTGGCCAGGTACCAGTACCTTTAGGCAATTTTGCCATAACATCTAGTCTTCCGTATAAAAACTCTTGTTTACCTTCGGTTTCTAACCGGGCTGATGCATATTGAAATCCCATTGGTTGAGGTTGATGAGTAGCAATTATTTTAAGAATTCCATTTTCAGCCTTCAAATTAGATTCAGAACTAGTGTAATATTGTTGTTCGCGGTTACTATTTAGGGCTGGGCCTTCTAAAATATTCCAATAATTAGATTTTAACGCTTCAGGAGTGGTTCCGGAGAAATCTTGAGACCAGCTAGGGTTTTTAGTAAACAAAGGGTCATTTTGTGTACGAGAAGACACTGGAGAACTAGTTTTTATAGGAGATGTAACAGGGCTAGAGCCGTTAACTTGATTAACGGGGTTTTTAATGATTATTGGTTTATTTTTGATAACTAAAAAGCTAACCACTAAGCACAAAACTACAAAAGTGGTTATATTAATTAAACCTGTAAAAACCTCTCTATAGGTCAATTTCATAAGATATATTATACTAAAAATACAACAAAAAGTCAATAAGCATAACTATTTATTTGGTAAATTGTAAATAATAATGTTAAACTGTTAATTAATGCCGAGGGTTAATATAAGAGGCTTTAAATTTAGTTATTTGCGCTACAAACACAATAAAGGTGCAAAAGCTTACTTTCAATTTTTTAGGCTCAACAGACTAACTTATGGGATTTTGGCAGTTTTTAGTGGCTTAATCTTTGGAACAATCTTTAATTTATCTAATAAATTAACCGAAGCTCAAATTATGCAACCAATACAACATTTACAAGCTAAACAAACTTTAGCATTAGCCTCAACCGATAACAAAGAGGGGTCAACTAGCCCACCAAGCGAAGAGACTGAAAATGATAGCTTAGTTAATAAAAATAATTTTAATATAAGATCATTGAATAGCACATCAGTAATTCCACCAAAACCGGAGTGGGTAAACTATCCACTTTTTGTAGACCCATATAATAGTGCTGCACAGTATTTAGCTACTATAACTGGAAGTGCTGATGCTAAATA
>CAZRVM010000044.1:2076-4093 GCA_964603625.1 uncultured Candidatus Saccharibacteria bacterium | reverse complement strand
GTTCGGTTTTTGGATCGCGATTTCTTGATTTTTGAAAATACTGCCGTACTCGATTGCTCAAAACTGCTGCTTTGCCAACATAAATAATCTCACCCTGATTATCTTTATGAAAATACACACCGGGCTGCTTTGGTAATTTTTTAAGCTTTGCTTTTAATTGATTGTTCACCCTTTAATTTTATCAGTTTTTAGGATATTTTTTGGGCTCTTTCGCTATTTCAATTCTATGTTTTGTGCAATCCATCAACTCTTTAGTATTAATTTTAGGTTTTTTATGGTCTGCAGTTTCATTTAAATATTTCTTAATCATTTTATCAGTAGAATAATTAAATTTATCTTTAGTATACCCTAGCAGTTTGGCGGATTCAGCTTCATAATCACCTAAGTTTACTTTAACTTTTTTGGGGTCAATACCTTCTAAGATTGGTGTTTTAGAGGCAAACTCAACTAAGCTTTGCTCGAACGCCTGCTTACCTACTTTGCTTTCCAAAGCACAAGCAGCTGAAACTTGACCTGCCTGTTGGTTAACAGTATCGGCAATAGAATCTGCCCAACTCAATTCATTAGCTCCTATGCAAACATCTGTATCGCCCATTTGAATACGATCTTTAAAGAAATTTTCTGGCCAATCTACAACTGTTCGGCTAAGTGCTAAATCACCATCTATATTAATTTCTGCTTTGTCATCTCTACGCGAAATTTTTATTTCATCTATTAAAATCTCACCATCAGTTTCTGTGTTCACTTTATTTTTCCCTGTTGCATTAATTTTTGTATCACAATTTAGCGGACCAAATCTGTCTAGTGAAGTTGTTTGAACATAATCATACTCAGAAACAATAGTTGCAAATTTTATTGATTGGTTTTCATAAATTGTAGATTTTATGTTGTTGATATCTATCTCTAATTTATGAGACGCATCTGGAGTGAAATCTTCTATCATATCCTTTAAATACATGCCACCAGCTACCAATCCAACAATCACAGTACCTCTTAAGCCCCATTTTCCAACTTTTCTTATACTTTGCATTCTCGTTGCAAAAGATTGCTCACCATTTTCTGATAGTGGCGTATTTAAATCATGTTTAGGTTGATTTTCTTGATTTGTTAACGATTGGTCTAAACCACTACTCTCGGGTGTCTTGATTTTATTCTCATTCATATAGTTATTCTCCTTGTCCTAACCTTGACTATCTAAATTATGACTAGCTACATATGCCGTTTGTAATTCTTCTAAAATGCTCTTAATTTGAGAATATAATTCTTTACCACCTCTGGCACTATTATTTGCTTTGCCATGATAATAACTTCGAAAAACTCCATTACCAAAATCATAAGGCAAAGACGCCCATTCTTTTGCGATTTCTTTTAAAGCTAAAGCTACATCATTGTGTTCGCCTTTTATAAAGTTAGCTAATCCTGGACGCTTAGTTAATAATAAGTAGTTTATAGCTAGTTCATTTTGAGTATTAACATCAAACAATCGATTGACATCTATTTTTGTACTGCTTACTGCAGACTTTAGAGTTCCTGGAACAAATTGATAACGACCAACTGCAATTACTTTTCTGGCCTGTTGGAGTTTTAGAACATCAGCTATTGTAATCTCGGTTAATTTTCGTCCATTGGTTATAAATTTATGCCCAATAGAATCACCCGCATCACCTCGATTAAATGAATCCCAACCACCTTCACCAAATGCTATTAAATCTAACAACTTGTTAAGCGTGGTGTTATATTTTGTTAATTTTTGCTCTTCCGAAGTCAAGCCATTGGTTTCTGTTGAGTTTTGTTGAGGTGGTAAAGCTGTGGTAGTTGAATAATTTTGTTCATTCTCATTTAAATTATCGTTCTCTGGTTTGCCATTTTTCTGATTAGCAATATTCTGAGCTAACTCTTGAAGCTTGGGGAATAATACATCAACTAATTCTTTTGGCATATCTGGTTTGCCCTGATGGCCATATTTAGCATCTATTTCTTGATGACCAACAAAGTTCTCTCTAATAATTGGAATATT
>CAZRVM010000044.1:0-1976 GCA_964603625.1 uncultured Candidatus Saccharibacteria bacterium | reverse complement strand
ATTTAGCATCTATTTCTTGATGACCAACAAAGTTCTCTCTAATAATTGGAATATTGTTTTTTGTCATAAAACCATAAGCTAAAACTAAAAAGCTTTTTAATTGTTCGGCCGTATAATCTCTTAAATTACGAGCTTCAATTTCAACGCCTTGCGAAAAACTATTAGCTCCTTTAGCGTGATATGTCATTTGGGTTGGATCTTCAACTAGTCGATATATTTTAGCGTTTTTATCTATAAAAAATTCAACTGAGCAACAACCACCCTTTCTGGATTTTATAGAGCTTATAAAATGATCTACATCGTCGTAAAGTGCACCAGTCCAATGACCAACAAATTTTTCTGGTTTAGTCTTTTTATTTGGAAGTTCATCGTCAAAAACACCCATTCGGCTATAATCTAAATCTAATTTTTGATAATCTTCTGGAGTAAGAGTAATCTCGCTTGCAAGTTTTTCTATAAACTCTGAGTCAGTAAGTGTATCTGTTTCTAAATTATTAGGGGTTACGGTTGTGGTTGGTGCTTCAGAAGTAGACGTAGAAGTGCTTGTAGTTTCTAAAAGGGTTGTGGTGCTGGTACTACTGGTAGTTGTAGAATCTACACTTTCAGTATTTGAAAAATCTGCACTGCTTACCTCTAAAGTTGTAGTTGTTTGTTGTTCAGGTGCAATATTTGTGGCAGAATTATTAACAACCTCTGAGTTATCATTTGCGTTCTCGTCCGATAAGCTACCATTAATAATTTCTCGACCAGGCAATACTAATGTTGTGTTCGGTTTTAGGACTTCTGTATTTTGACTTATGCCGTTAGCAGAACGCAATGCATCTTCTGTTAAATTATATTCTTCTGCTAGTTTACTTACCTGATTTTTTACATCATCTGTTTTAATAACACCCGCGTAGTTTTCTACTATTATCGTTTCACCGGCAGGAATCTCAATCGCTTTTTTAAATTTAGGATTTAATTTTTTTAATTGTTCAACCGGCAAATTTACATCTTTTGCAACTAAATCTAAGCTAGTTGCAGTTGTTGGCAAATAGTTAAAACTTATAAATGTTTGAGGCATATCTTTGTCTATTTGTGCAAGATTTGCTTTTTGTATTTCATTTTTTGAAACACCTACCCCTGTTGCAGTTAGACCTACGCTTACAGTACTAGCAATAGCAACACGAACTATATTTTCTCTTGCCTTAGAGTCTAATTTTTCTGATGCTTTTCTAGTGTAATCAGCCACGCCCTGTTTAATATTATTTATTGCACCAATTCCTTCACTAACAACTTGACTAAACGGCTTATAGGTTACTCCTTGATTATTTAATAAACCCATCCAGTCGGCTGTACTAGTTAATGCATTAATTAACTTATCAAGTTTTATATGAGCTTTCTGACGAGATGAAGTCTGACTATAGTCTACATCTAACTGAGGTTCACTAGCTTTAGGTAAAGATTGAACCTGCCCGTTATTTCTATCTGTAAGATGTGCCAGCCAATATTGAGAATCATCAACGGCATCAGGTACAGAAAAAACGCCCATTAGTTTACCGCTAGGAGCCTGAAAGGTATCAATTAATACTGCACCCGGAAATGGATGATTATTAGTATTATTTGTTGTATCTACATGCAAAATTTCGTCTGCGCCATTTATTTGTGGCTGAAATTCGCTAGGGATTCTTCTTTCCATAAAAATTTAACTCTTAATTATAATAATAAAAAAACCACCCACCAATTTAATATATTGTATATACTATTTGTGTTTTTGTCAACTTCTTAAGCGTTAACTTTTCTAGATTTAGAAAGACAATCGCTACAATTGGTTTTTTTATTACAATTTTTACACACTAACACCAACCTATTACAAGCCTTGTCGCTACAATTTATGTATCTGCTTGTTACACCACCACAATGAACACATTTGCCAATATCTTTTGCTTTTTCTGAAAAACTATGTACCATTCGGTCATCAAAAATATGTAATTTAC
>CAZRVM010000043.1:0-4191 GCA_964603625.1 uncultured Candidatus Saccharibacteria bacterium | reverse complement strand
CTCGGTAAATTAGCACCACCATTTGATTTGCTGGCAACTATGGCTGAAGCATTGGCAGATGGTGGGTCGTTATCTTGGTTTAAATCTAGTGAAACCGAATTTAAAACAACTTGTTGAGTGCCGTCTCCCTGCAAAACAGCTTGCCATTTTATTCCTTCAAAAGTAATAGGGAAGGAGTCAATATTAGCATTAACTACCGAAATTGCAGTTGATTGGTTTAAGCTACTAGATACTGCCCAACTTGCACCGTCCCAGTATTTCCATGTGGTACCGTTATTATCGCTCAAGCGATAGTTAATGGTTCCGCCATTTAAAGTTTCGTTTGCTGAGAAACCCTCCCAAGACCTAACACCACTTTTGCGAACAGCAGTGTTATAGGTAACAGCCTGCTTTGCATTAGAATAAGGTTTTGAAATTAGTGAAGTGCGGTTAGTGTTACTAATTCTAACTTCATCTATACTACCTTCAAAAAAGCCTTGTGATCGACCATTATCAAAACCACCATGCGACTTTCCAATAAATAAATCTTCTGGCCCGTCATTCATAGTTAATGATTTAGTAGCTGTGCCTACACTACTTCCATCAATAAGCAGTTCCATAGTGGTTCCGTTATAGCGAGCTGCAATATGGTGCCAATTTGTATCCTGGCTATTTGTTGAAGATTGTAAATAGCCGTTATCGCCATAAGACCAAACCATAGCATCAGCATTTGTTGAGTACCCTGTGCCGACATAAAGTTTTCCTCTATGAACTGCCATGACTGTTACATCTTCTACTGCACTATCTAACCAACTTGAGTTCATGCCATCACCACCAACTTGAGTCCAAGTAGTGCCATTGTATTTCCAAACCTCACCATCGCCAGCACTTGTGCCAAGACCAGCAAATAATTCTCCGTTATAAACTGCCATAGATTTGACTCGCTCATAATTTCCAGCATCCAGCCAACCCATATTATCCATGCCATTACTATCACCGCCAATCTGAGCCCAGTTAGGAGAACCTCCATCACAATCAGTACAAGCCCAAACCTCTGCATCATTATTTGGCGATCCACTACCCGTAGACCCCAAACTTGCCACCAGCTTATCATTCCAAACTACCAAATTAGGCACATCTTCGTATTTAACATTTGCCCAACTATTATTTACAGCATCTCCACCAACTCTCGTCCAAGTAGTTCCCGTGCCACTATAACGCCAAACTTCAGCTAACCCAGCAGTATAGCTGCCCAAACCAACATAAAGTGCGCCTTTGTAAGTTGCCATTGAACTTACAGCCGAGTATGGAGTTACGCCCCAGTTACCAGAGGCAGTTCCACCAATTTGTTCCCAATCCGGTGTGGTACCATCACAGCCAATACATTCCCAAACTTCACCATCACCACCATTTGCTCCAAGCCCAGCATATAATTTGCCATTTGCCACTCCCAAAGAATACACAACTTCATAATTGTTACCCCACGCACTACCAACAGCAGGGTTGCCATCGGCTACTTTAGTCCAACCTGGGTTATCATATCGCCAAACTTCGGCTTCGCCAGTGGTACTACCAAGCCCTACATAAAGTTTGTTTTTATAGTTTGTCATTGACCAAACAGCCTCATAAGTATCGTCATTCCAACTAGAATTTACTCCTTGTCCACCAATTATTGTCCATTTACCGCTAATTGGGTCTTGCTCCCAAACCGTAGCATCTCCGGCTGTATTATTGCCTGTACCCACATATAAGTTACCGTTAACTGTGGTCATAGATTCTGTACTATCAAACCCATATTGACCCCAGCTTTTATTAACATATTTACCACCAATTCTACTTCCACCCCAATTTGGAGTGCTGTCGCAATTATCGCACTTCCACATTGCGCCTTCGGTTGTATTAGACAATCCAGCATAAACAGTTGCACCATCTACAAGTAATGACCTTACATGGTTATGTGTTGCATTCCAGCCACTATTAGTGTTATCTCCTCCTACTTTTGTCCAGGTTCCATCATAACGCCACACTTCGTCATCTCCATTAGCGCTAGCGCCCATACCCGCATAAAGCGTACTACCATTATTTCTAAGACTATAAACACCTTCTTTATCGGTACCAAAATTGGCTGAACTACCTAGTTTTGTCCAGCCAGCCGTGTTATTACAAGTTGCAGAGACATCGCATGTCCAAACATTGGCATCAGTATTGGTAGTTGTACCAGTACCGACATAAAGATTATTGCCATCAGATGTCATTGAAAGTATATACTCTGCACCACCCCAACTTTGACCACCAGATCCACTACCATCACCACCTAACTTATCCCAAACCGCCGATCCAGGTGTTGTACAACTAGATGTGCATTGCCAAACTTCACCGTCACCTGCCGTACTTCCAAGTCCAACAATAGGGTTTCCACCAATAACTGCCATTGCATATGCCACTTCATAGCCAGCACCCCAACCCCTAGCAGTGCCACTAAAGCCTCCTAGTCTACTACCGTTCCAGTTAGGATTAGTCTCACAATCTGTACATACCCATACTTGACCCATATTTGTACCATTACCAAGTCCTGCGTAAACAGTATCGCCATCTACGCTTAAAGCAAAAACACTGGTAAATTGATTACCTGCCCAACCGTTATTGATACCGTCGCCGCCAATCTTGCTCCATGAGCCATTTTTAAAACGCCAGATATCACCATCATTAGTACCGGTGCCCATACCAGCATAAAGCACATCAGTGCCATTAGTGGCAAGTGTCCAGGCACCTTCGTAAGCATTAGTGCTAATTTCGTTATTCCAGCTTCCATTAATCCCATCACCAGCTATTTGTGTCCAAATGCTAGTGCCGGTATCATACTCCCAAATTTCGGCATCATTAGTACTTCCACCCAAAGAGGTATAGATTTTGCTCCCCATTTTTACTATTTCATTAACATTCTGTTTACTATTTGAATCCCAACTATGGTTTACTTTAGCACCGTTATTCGCAAGCATATCTGCGCCAGCTTGCTGAGTCCACGAATTCGCACTAGAATTTTCAAGTTCATAAGTAACTTTACCTGTTTCGTTATCGTAATAAAGCTGGTACTTACCCTTATCTAGTATTGTCTGTCGATACTGTGAAGTTCCGGCGCTAAAAGTGCTATTTAGTTTTGTCCAAGCTTCTAAAGTATTACTACCCGTAAGCGAAAGAGAAGGTGAATCTGGCACAGTAATTTTCGAGGAAGTTCCGTTTAGTGTTAGCCCATTATTTAAATTGCCAGTTTGCCAATTTTCGTCTGTTACTGTTCCGTTATTGTTGTTTGATGAACTATCCGTAACCGTAGTGCCACTTGTTTCATCTAAATGAAAAAGGGCAGAGGTGTTGGCATCATTATCGTAATTTTGTGCTTTAAGTCTAGCCGAACTGCCAGAAGCTTCCACGCCAGTATCAAAAGAAAAATCACCCGGAACCGCAAAATTCCAAGTATCTGTGGCATCTGCCGCAAAAACAAACCTAGTACTTGAGTAAATCATACTGCCTATCACTAGCAAGTAAACTACCAAAATAGAATAATGAATTCTTCCATGCCACCTCCACTCATGCCAACGAAGATAGCGAGGTGATTTTTGAATTAAATAATTATGAGGCTTAACCGCTACAACTCTATGTGTAGATTTTGCCACCTTCTTTGTTTTGTGGGCAGTTATTCTGGCTCCAGCATATGAAACTTTGGCAACTTTTTTAGTTGCTTTTGTAGTTACCCTTAAAGTTTTCTTGGTTGCTCTTAGACTTGCTCCACCAGTTTTTCGAGCGACTTTTGCTGTTACAACCCCAGTTTTTTTGATTATTTTAGCTGTAGTTTTTGGAGTTTGTTTTACAACACCTCCTATTTGGCGACCAGATTGTTCAATTTTATCTTTTGTTGCCCTCATAAATCTTGAAAATATCTTTTTAGAACTGTATTAATTTTAACAGTAATGCTTATTAAAAACAAAACTTTTTGTTGTTTTTTTGAAACAATATTTTACAATTGATAAAAAATTGGTACTTCTATATAATCTGTCATTGTAATAGGATTATTTACATCAAAGTTTATTAAATAATCCGGGGTAGCTCAGCGGTAGAGCGGGTGGCTGTTAACCACTAGGTCGTAGGTTCGAATCCTATCCCCGGAGCCAGAAATTTTGCAACAGAGGTAGACCTGGTTCCTAGACCAGGTCTTTC
>CAZRVM010000042.1:0-4208 GCA_964603625.1 uncultured Candidatus Saccharibacteria bacterium | reverse complement strand
AAAACTTGGAGGCTGTGCTAAATCTTTTAACAGCCCAACAGAAGCATTAACAACAGCCTTGTCAACAGTAAAAACAGATCAACCAATTATTATTACTGGGTCTATGTATATGCTTGGTGAGTTACACGACCATCTACAACAACTTAATTAAGAATTTTTGTGCCAATGTTCGTACCAAAAATTTAAATTATTATAATTGTAAATACCACTTTTGTAAGTTAGCTTAAACTGTTCTTTATAATGCGGAAAAAAACGCGTACATTTAAAAATACTGTCAGTTCGTGTAACTAATATTTTTTGAATATGTGGCAAAAATGCTTTATAAATATCTTGGCCACCAATTACAAAAAAATTATTACCTGCCATTTTTAATACATCACTTATGGAGTCAGCTACAAAAAAACCTTCTTTAATATTTAAATGAGAGGTTAAAACAATATTCTTTCGATTTTTAAGCGGTTTACTAATCGTCAAATAAGTTTTGTAACCCATAACCACGGTGTTATTTATGGTTTTTAGTTTAAAGTAACGCCTGTCTTGTGGAATATCCCATGGAATTCCGTTATCGGTAGCGATACCATATTTTTCATCGTGTGCTACTATTGCAGTTATCATATTGTTAGCTTATCATTCTCTTAATGGAGTTAAAAAATCAAAGCTTAAAAACGCAGAAAATTGCGATTATTGAAGATGAATTAAGTATCTGCGAAATGTACCGTATGAAATTAGCGAGTGCTGGCTATGATGTTAAAACAGCACATGATGGCCAAGAAGGCTTAGCTCTACTAGAGGCCTTTAAGCCTCAATTAATTTTACTGGACCTTAAAATGCCAGTTATGAGTGGCGATGAAATGCTAGCCAAATTACGCGAAACTGATTGGGGATCAAAAATTAAGGTAATTATACTTACAAACATCAGCCGAGACGAAGCGCCTCGCACATTACAATTTTTAAATATAGACCGTTATATTGTAAAAGCTCATCACACTCCCACGCAGGTAGCGAATATTGTAGCAGAAATTCTTATGTAACTTGTTTTAAGATACTAGTTGAAGTAACATTAATCTTAGATGAGTCATAAAGTTGCTATTATTGAAGATGATCAAGCAATCGCCCAAATGTACCGCATAAAATTTGAAACTGAAGGCTATATTGTTGAGACGGCCGAAAACGGTAAACTGGGCTTAGAATTAGTAAAAGTGATGAAACCAGATATTATTTTGCTTGATTTAATGATGCCAGAAATGAATGGCGAAGAAATGCTTACCAAACTACGAGCAACAGATTGGGGTAAAGATATAAAAGTAATTGTATTAACAAATATGGGCGAACAAGAGATTCCTGAAAATGTCAAAAATCTCAATGTTAATGAAGTAATATTAAAAGCCGATATGACACCTCGTCAAGTTGCAGAGTTGGTAAAAAAACAATTAGCATAGTTAAATTATATTTGTTTAGTTTTTAGTTTTATCAGATAATATAGTAATGAATGTAGCTATTATTGGTTTTGGTAAACAAGGAAAATCTTCAGCAGAATACTGGTTTAACAAAGGTAATGTGGTTGTTATTTGTGATGAAAATACTGATATTGAGTTACCCTCTTATGCCATAGATAAGCTAGGTATTGGTTATTTAGATAACTTGCACGAATTTGATTTAATAGTTAGAAGCCCCTCTGTTCACCCCAAAACAATATTAGACGCTAACCCAGATCACCCAGAAATTAAAGAAAAAATTACTTCCAACACAAGTGAATTTTTTGAAGTTTGCAAAGCTCCCATTATTGGAGTTACCGGCACAAAGGGTAAAGGCACAACTTGTACTTTAATTGCTAGAATCTTAGAATCGGCAGGCAAAAAAGTGCACATAGGTGGCAATATTGGCACCCCACCTCTAGACTTATTAAAGAATAATATTTCTGAATCTGATTATGTAGTTTTAGAACTCGCTAACTTTCAGCTTATTGATATGAAACAAAGTCCTCACATTGCAGTCTGCCTGATGATTGCCGAAGAGCATCTTAACTGGCACGCTGATATGTACGAGTATACCCAAGCTAAAAAACAAATTTTTACTCATCAAAAACCAAATGATATGGCTGTATATAATGCTCTAGATGTTTACTCCACTCAACTTGCATCATCTTCACCTGCTCAAACAAAAATTAGTTACGAAGTGCCTGAAGAAAACCAAAAACCAAACAGTATAGCTGAAATTTATGTTGAGGGCGAATATATAAAATACTCCAATAAAAAAGTCCTTAAACTTGATGAGGTGCCACTAAAAGGGCGGCATAATTTACAAAATGTTTGTGCCTCAATTGGAGCAACTTGGCAAATAATTAATCGTGACCCTAAATTCATCAAACAAGCCTTGCGAGGTTTTGTGGGGTTGCCACACAGGCTAGAAAATATTGGTACCTTTAACGGTGTAACTTATATTGATGATTCCTTTGGAACTAACCCGGCAACAGCAGAAGTTGCTATAAAAGCATATTCTGAGCCCAAAGTTTTGATTTTAGGGGGTTCTAACAAAAATAACAGCTTCACCGATTTAATTACTACTATAAAGCAAAGCAATATACGGCACATCATTGGAATTGGCGAAATGGGGCCAAAAATATTAGAGCAGATAAACTCAACCTCTGAAACTTCAATACCTAGTACTATTTTAGATTCTACAAAAACTATGAAAGATATTGTATCTGTTGCGCAACAAGTTGCCCAACCAGGAGATATAGTACTTTTATCTACAGCATGTGCTAGTTTTGGTATGTTTAAAGATTACGAAGATCGTGGGCAACAATTCAAAGCAGAAGTTAAAGCTCTTTATCTTTAATAACTCTTTTAATTTGATTAATTACAAAGGGTTCTGGTTGCAGAACTTCTGCCCTATTACCAGCAATTTGTTTTATTAAATCTTCTATCCAATGATAATGAGTACAACCTAAAACCAATGTATCTGCCCCTTTATCACAAACTAAATTTACGGTATTTATTATTTTTTGGTTATCAATAGCGTTAGCCTCAATCATCGTTGACCAATCACTACAATCTGGTTCTAAAACCTTAATATTATGAGCATGATTATTTTTTAAGTCGTAGTATCTGGAGCTAGAAAGAGTAGTAGGTGTTGCAAAAACAGCAATTATGCCAGATTTTGTTTTTTTAGATGCAGGCTTTACCATTGGCTCCATGCCAATTAATGGCACGGTAATGTTTTGTCTTAATTTATTAATCAGCGTTGTGGTTACCGTATTGCAAGCTACTACAATAATGTTACAGCCACTTTCCACTAAGTTTTTAAGAATAGGTTCCACTAGACCATATAAAACATCTGGATCTTTGTTACCATATGGCAAATTTTTAGCATCATTTTTAAAGACTATCTGGCATTCTGGCAAAGCAAGTTTTATAGCGTTAACAACCGATAACCCACCAATACCAGAATCAAAAACTCCAATTTTTAACTTCACCTAAACTTGCTGGCTTTCTCTTGCAGATCTAATAACATTTTCAAATAAAGCACAAACGGTTAAAGGGCCGACACCTCCTTTTTCGGGTGTAATTTTAATGTCAGTAAGCTCTCTTACTTCTGGCGCAACATCACCAACTAAACCATTATTGTCGGTTGCCACACCTGCATCAACTATAACAGCACCACTCTTTATAAAATCTTTTGTAATCAAACCAGGTACACCAGTTGCGCTAACTAGTATGTCTGCAGAACTTAACACACTCTTTAGATCCTTAACACTTTTATCTGCTACTTCAACATCTAAACCAGAGGCTTGCCACATTTTTAAAAGAGGCTTACCCACCAACCGACCCTTACCAACAATTACAATCTTTTTATTGCGCAAATCTATATTGTAACCAGCTAGTAACCAATTAATGGCCATAGGAGTAGCTGGGTCGTAAATAGCATTTTTGCCAAGTGCATCTACATCTTTAGTGGGCAAAACAGAATTTAGCACTTCGTCTGTCTTAGATTTATCCGGAAGCGGAATCTGAACAATAATTCCGTTAACTGAAGCGTCAACATTTAATTGCTTAATCTTGCCAATTGCTTCATTTTGCTTGAGTGTATGAACTTCTACTTCAACACCAATATCTTTACCATATTGCTGTTTTAACTTCATATAACTGTTTACAACAGGATCTGGATTTGCCCTAATAATTGCTAATTTTGGCTGTATATTTTTTGCT
>CAZRVM010000041.1:0-4323 GCA_964603625.1 uncultured Candidatus Saccharibacteria bacterium | reverse complement strand
TGACAACTAACCCTTAGTATAAATATAATCCTAACCATAAGTACATTGATATTTTGTATGGGAGAGTGGTTAAGTAGAATATTATAAATGCTAAACAAATATCTTTCATACAACAACTAATAAGTGAGGGAATAAACCAATATGCTAAAGGTTAGCAAATCAATCAACCTAAATACAACCAACCAACTAAATAAAGCCAAACAAACAATAAACTTTAAAACATCAATTACAACTAAATTAACTAACTTTACTAAAAACACTACCTACTTATTACTATCCCTAACTTTAAGCCTTACCTCACTATTGCCAATCCTACTACCAGCTACAACGATGGCTGCACCATCCACCCCACCAGACAGTTGTTTTAACTTTAATTCTGGTACGGGCACTATTACAGATTATTATGACTACGAAGCCAACAACAACTCTAACCCGGCTTGCACCAGAGATGTAATTATGCCCAGCACAATAGGTGGAACAGCTGTTGCGATTATTGGTAATAATGCCTTCTCTGAAAACCAACTCACAAGCGTTACAATTCCAAACTCCGTTACTACCATTGGTGATGAAGCTTTCACTGAGAACAAACTCACCTCTGTAAGTCTTGGCAACTCCGTTACTACCATTGGTGATGAAGCTTTCTCTTCTAACAAACTCATCAGCGTAGCTATCCCAAATTCAGTAACCTCTATTGGCAACACTGCCTTCGCTGACAACCAACTCACCAGCGTCACAATTGAGGGCAATATCACAACTGCAGGTGGTAATGAATTTAGCGGTAGCCCCATACAAACTTTCACTTACGGCTCAGATACCTATACCACCTTATACCCAATAACAGATGATTGCTTTGCCTTTGATGGAGTGAATACCATAACAGATTTTAAAAAAGCAGATATAACTACCATTAGAGACCATAGTAATGCCTGCCTAAACCCTAGCGTAAGTATACCCAGCACTATTGGTGGAACAGCTGTGCTAGTTATTGGTAGTAGTGCTTTTAACGAGAATCAACTTACTAGCGTAACTATCCCTAACTCAGTTACCACTATTGGTTCCGGTGCCTTCCAAGGCAACCAACTCACCAGCGTCACCATCCCAAATTCCGTTACTACTATAGGTGGCTACGCCTTCTTTAGCAACCAGATTGCCGATGCGACTATTTCAGACTCAGTTACTACACTAAACCCAGATGCATTTATTGCTCAAAACAAGTCGGGCGGAACAAGCTACATGGATTTTTTGACGTCTGGCTTTGATCCCCAAATCGGCCAAAACTTCCAAGATAGCGTAATACTCACTAACATCTATACTAGTCCTAATCAAGTAACGGCTCTAAGCCTAGTTGATTTAACTATTACAGAAGCAGATGGCCCAGGTATCGACGTCAACGCCGACGGCGACCAAACAGACATATTATCTGGCCAACTCATCAACCCAAGCAGAGTAACCGCCAACTACAAAGACACAAATGGTAATACCATTGCCCCCAGCACTATAGCTACCGGCACAGGCCTAACTACTTATCTTGCAAAAGACAACCCAACTAACGATCTAGGCCTGTACTACCGAGCTGGTGGTAGCTACACTGTACCAACCGCTCCTACCATTGCTGGTTATGAAATAGTAACTACACCAAGTAACATTGCTAGCCTATCTGCTGGAAACAATCAAATAAACTATGTCTATAAGGCAACTAGTAACAACAACGGAACCTCCAACACCGCCAACCTCACCACTCCCACCAGCCCCATCTCAGCCTTCTCTCTCCGCCCAGTCTCTATCTCTACCCCCACAGGTACTAACATAACCTCTAGCTCTACAGTTGCTGAATCATCCCTATCTACTCAAGACTCTAATAATGAGTATCCACTAGGCTTAGTAAACTTTAGCTTTACTACTAACCAAAGCTCTAACCAAGTAGTCCTAACCTTCATAACCGATCTAACCCCAAACCAAGTAACACCTAAAAAGTATAACCCTAGTACTAATACCTACACTAACCTACCAACCTCATCTAACCCTACTATTACTGAAACCACTATAAATAACCAACATGCCCTAGTATTAACCTATACCCTAATAGACAATGGCGAACTAGACCTAGATTCAGCAGCTGGTACTATCTCTGACCCAGTTGGTCTAGCAGTATCTAACTCTACCTATGACCAACTAGCTAATACTGGAGATAACAACATCATCATCTACCTAAGCCTAGCATCTAGCTTAATAGTTATAGCCAGCTGGTTAACCATAGCTACAAGAAAGCGGAAGTTGGAGTATTTTGCAAGAATCTAAATGTATTTGACAAAGCTTAGCTTAAGCGGTATAAATAGAGTTAATCGTGCGTAACTGCGACGAAACAAAAACTATAAAACAAAGTTAAATCCGCCGCAGGGTGGGCACGCACGAAGAAGTAAAATCAGCCTTTATCTAGGCTGATTTTAATTGAAAGCAATTATATATGGTGGAGATACGGGGACTCAAACCCCGGACCTCTTCGCTGCCAGCGAAGCGCTCTAATCAACTGAGCTATATCCCCTTATTTATGTATCTAAACAAGAAATATACTGTAATATAACCAACATTTATTAAAAATAGCAAGCAAACTGTTACAATATAGCTATGGCTAAAATTTCTAGCGAAGACAAACAAGTTTATATAAAAACTGGTCTAATCTTGAGCATTATAGCTATTTGTTTTTTGGTGTGGCTGTGGTGGGTTCGTATATACACAAGTAAGGCCAATGTGTTTAACGCCATGCTTATAAATAGCCTAAGTACGCGTGGTGTTACAAAAACTACATCAGATAAAGCCGAAGAAAGTAGCTATAAACAAGTATCTCAGGCTCAATTTGGAGCTGATAATAAGATTGACGGCAGGGTTGACATTAGCCAGCCAGGTAGTGGTGGTAAAATTGAGGTTTCAACTAAATTAATTGCCACACCAAATGAAGATTTTATGAGGTACGCATCTATCAATATACCCACTCAGGACGGAAAACCTAAAGTGGATTTTAGTTCTCTTTATAACCAATGGGCTAAATCGTCTAGCTTAGAAGGGGGCGGTAGTAGTTTTTCTGAGCTTGCTTATGGAATGGTACTTTTTGGCAATCTACCCAAGAATCAGAGAGACGAGCTTTATAGAATTATAAAAAATGAAAATGTATATAAAACTGATTTCTCGAAAACAGAATTTTTGCACGAAAATGGTAGAACTTTATATAAATACCAAGTAGAGGTTAACCCAAAAAGTTTTGGCAAACTTGTTAAAAAGTACGATGAAATTATTGGTAGAAAACAAATGGAGACTTTAGACCCAGAACAATATGCCAATGTAGAACCTATAACCTTAACCATCAAGGTAGATAAAATTAGTAGAACATTAGTTGAGCTTACTTACCAAAACTCAAATGGTAACTCAGAAAAATATGGTAGTTTTGGAGTACATAACGAAGTAAAATTACCCCAAAATACAATTAGCCGTGACGAATTAGAAGCAAAACTGCAAGATTTATTAAATAAACAACAATGATCAAATCCTTTTTTAAACAAGTCATTACCAAAATGCTTTGGTGGCAGGTTGCAAGCTTAAGAAAACATCATAAAATTAAAGTGATTGGTGTGGTGGGAAGTATTGGTAAAACTAGTACCAAATACGCTATTGCGCAAGTTTTGCAATCTAAATATCGGGTGCGTTGGCAAGAGGGCAATTATAACGATATTACAATTGTGCCGTTGGTATTTTTTGGTCAAAAAATTCCAAGTTTAGTTAATCCTTTTGCTTGGTTGATTATTTTTATTAATAATCACCGTCAAATTAAAAATTATCCGTATGAATTTGTAGTTTTAGAACTTGGCACAGATGGGCCAGGTCAGATTAATGAGTTTAGTAAATTTCTTCAATTAGACTTAGCAGTTGTTACCGCAGTTTCACCAGAGCATATGGAATTTTTTAAAACTATTGATGCCGTTGCTAAAGAGGAACTTTCGGTTTTGGATTTTTCAAAACTAGTAATTATAAATAAAGATTTAGTGGATGATAAATATATTAAGAAGCATAATCGTTTAATAACATACGGTACCAAAAATTCTAATTATCTTATTGAAAACAAAACAAAGTTGAGTGTTAGTAAAAACAAGCAAGCTTTAATTAACGCAAGAAGAGTTTTATCAAACGAAATTGCTTATTCAAAAACTGCTGCTGTAGTTGTAGCCGACCAGTATGGATTTAATCAAAAAGAAATTTTAAGTGCGATTGATAACTTAAATGGAGTACCGGGAAGGTTACAGATTTTAAAAGGATTGAAAGAGTCAACAATCA
>CAZRVM010000040.1:0-4581 GCA_964603625.1 uncultured Candidatus Saccharibacteria bacterium | reverse complement strand
TATTTAGCATCAGCACTTCCAGTTATAGTAGCTAAATACTGTGCAGCACTATTATTTGGATCTACAAAAAGTGGATAGTTTACCCACTCCGGTTTTGGTGGAATTACTGATGTACTATTCAATGATCTTATATTAAAATTATTTTTATTAACTAAGCTATCATTTTCAATCTCTTCGCTTGGTGGGCTAGTTGACCCATTTTTGTTATCGGTTGAGGCTAATGCTAGAGTTTGTTTAGTTTGTAAAGATTGAAATGGTTGCATAATTTGAGCTTCGGTTAAATTATTAGATAAGTTAAATATAGTTCCAAAAATTAAACCACTAAAAACTGCTAAGATCCCATAAGTTAGTTTGCCAAGCCTAATAAATTGAAAATAAGTTTTTGCGCCTTTATTATGCTTGTAACGCAAATGACTCAATTTATAGCCTTTAATTTTAACCCTCGGCATCGATTAATAGTTTAACATTATTATTTACAAATTACCAAATTAATAGTTATGTTTATTGACTTTTATCTCTTATTCTAGTATAATATCTCTTATGAAATTAACCTATAGAGAGGTTTTTACAGGATTAATTAATATAACCACTTTTGTAGTATTGTGCTTAGCGGTTAGCTTTTTAGTTGTTAAAAATAAACCGATAATCATCAAAAACCCCGTAAATCAAGTTAACGACTCTAGCCCAGTTACGGCTCCTGTAAAGATTAGTTCTCCAGTGTCTTCTCGTACGCAAAATGACCCTTTGTTTACTAAATACCCTAGTTGGTCTCAAGATTTCTCAGGAACCACTTCTGAAGCTTTAAAATCTAACTATTGGAATGTTTTAGAAGGCCCCGCCCTAAACAGTAACCGAGAACAACAATACTACACTAGTTCTGAATCTAATTTGAAGGCCGAAAATGGAATCCTTAAGATAATTGCCACTCACCAACCTCAACCTATGGGTTTTCAATATGCATCAGCCCGATTAGAAACCGAAGGCAAACAAGAGTTTTTGTACGGAAGATTAGATATGATGGCAAAATTGCCTAAAGGAACTGGTACCTGGCCAGCCATCTGGCTTTTGCCAGCTAATAGTATCTACGCAGACAAAAGTCCAGAAAGTAATCCATTAAGATACAAAAATGGCGGCGAGATAGATATTATGGAAGCTGTTGGTTATAAACCAAACTTAATTTATGGGGTTGCTCACACTGCTTCAGATCTACAAAAACGGCCAGACGGCACTGGAACTAATGGCTCTATAGTCGTGCCCGACAGTGCTGATAAATTCAACAAATACAGCCTTCTTTGGACCCCAGACAAACTTATCTATCAAATAAACGACCAGACATTTTTTACATATTCTAAACCTAAAAATTCAGATTACACAACTTGGCCTTACGACCAACCCTTCTTTTTAATAATCAATCTTGCAATGGGTGGTGTTTGGGGCGGAATGGATAGATCCAAGTTCCCAGAAAACGGTATAGATAATAGTGCATTACCGGCAACTTTTGAAATAGATTCAATAGATTATTACCCTCTTGCCAATTAAACAACCTAAATTTACGCAATAAAATAAGTTAATTTAAAGAATACCACGCTTAATTTTCCAAACAACTAAATTTTTTAAGAAGTTTTAATTATACTTTTTCTTTTAATTATTCTGGAGAAAATACATTTTAATATGGAAATAATAAGTTTTATATAATTTAAAATTGTTTATCAATGATCGAAAAACACGAAAGTACTATGAATACTTTATAGGGTAGTTTAGGCTTTTAATTGAAGCAGACCTAGACTTTTTATTTGTAGTTTTATCAGCTGTTTGTTCTACGACAATACCAGCAATCTTTTTATTCATTTTAGCAAGCTCAAATTGGCCTTTGAACAAACGACTTTGGCTGTACACCATAAGTACTGCTCCAAAAACCGTGTAAGGCAAAAGTATTTTCCAACTAATACCAAGTGCACTATGCAAAGATACATCAACTGTTGCAACTGTAGTAATACTGCTTGCAAATGAATTATTCAAGGGTGTGTACATAATTATTTTCTCCTATTTCCTTTCTCTATAACCTAAAATCTAACTTGGCAATGCTTACCAAGCTCGATTTGGTCTCCTATAGCTTAACCAAATTGCATATAAATATACGAATTCTCTAAATACTGCATAAATCTCATTTGGTAACAGCATAATCGTCATTAAGCCTTGCCATTTATCGTGTTGATCAGCATATTTTAACCATCTATGGAACTGTATCATTGAGGCTAGTATTGGCAACAAAAGAAAAATTGGTATTAATTCTATATGTTTACCAGAAGTTAAAAGCATTAAATATGCTAAAATTAATACTAATCTCATAATAAAATTTATGGCAAGAAGTGAAATAGTGAATAATTCATATCTTGAATGTTTTTGAAAACCTCTGCGTCTAATTTCATCCACAGTGCCACTATACCAGCGTTGTCTTTGGTCAAATAAACCACCTTTTCCACCAATACTTAATGGTACATCAGACCATGAAATCATTTTTAAAGATGATTTAACATCCCAACCAAAATCTTTTAACTCTAAAGTTAGGCGATAATCCTCAACTAAACTATCGTTTGCCCAAACGATGCCATTGTTTTTGTGATAAATATCTAGTAAAGAACTTGTTCTAAACATAACAGATACACCGGGCAACACTCTAGCACTTTTAAAATTTTCTACACGCCAAGCATTAGCTAAACCAAACTCAATATTTTGCAATCTCCATAAGAACTTTTTCCATTTTGAGACATTTTTCTCTAACGGCATAGTCCTATACGCCGAACATATTCCGGCTGTTTTAGGCTCTACTAAAAACTGTTTTACGCCTTCTTCAATTAGCTTTTCGTCAACTATAGTATCGGCGTCCATTCCAAAAATATAATCTGGATTATCTTTTAATACGAGTTCAAAACCCTGATTAAGTGCGCCGGATTTCTTGAAGTTGTTATTAACTGTCTCGAGTAATTTAAGTTTGTTTGAACCAAACTTTGCTTGCAATTCTTTTACAATACTCACTGTTGCATCTGTGCAATTATCGGCAATGATTAAAATATAATCTAGTGCAAAACTCTGTTTCATCAACGAATCAATAGTAGCTTTAATTATCTGCTCTTCGTTGTGAGCAGGAACTAAAGCAATAACTTTTGGGCTATTTAAATTATTCATACTATTAAAACCTCCAAATAAGACAAAAAAAAGGGTAGCCCAGTAAACTGGATTACCCTTGACTTGTCAGGTCTTACTGTTATTTAGTATACACTATTTTTATGTTTTTGTAAAGTGTTTTTTCAATTATTTTTGTTGTTTTGCAATAGTTAATGCTTGGTTCATTGTCTTAACTGGTACGCCAGAAGCTTGAATAATCTGAAGTTCTGCTTCTAAGTTTGCCGGACTAACTGCATAGTCATCTAAACTAGTTGAGTTATTTACGGTATGATATACCAACACTAGCCAACTTTTCTCCTGTTTAGCTTTTGCAACCCAAGAAGCTACTTCTGCTGGAGTTGTATCGGTTTCAATATTTTGCACTAGTATGTTGTATGGGTCAAAATTGTCTTTTGTATTGTAGCCAGTATCTACTGATCTATGAGACTGGTAATACTTCTTAATGTCTTTAATAACATTTGCGTCATAAGCTCCATACGGTGTAGCTAGATTTTTAGCTGTGTTATTCCCAAATAATCGCCTCAATCTATTCTGAGATTGTCTCAATTCTGTGCGTCTTTGACTAGTTGTTAGCAAAGTTAAATTTGCGTGGCTAACAGTATGCGAATCTATCTCATGACCTTTTTGAAGAAACTGTTTTATCATAGCATTTGTCATATAGTCTGGTGTGTTCAATTTGTTTGTAACAATATATTGAGTAGAGGGTATGTTATATTTTTCTAGTAGTGGCAAGCCATTATTGTAAATAGATGCCCAGCCGTCATCAAAAGTAAGACTAATCATTGCCGAATCAAAACCAATTGGAACATATTGATTCAAAGAGTAATCATCTGTTTGAAGCCAACCATTGCTATTTATTAAGAAGAAAACAGTTAATGATACAGCATCTGAAGGCACATTTAAGATTGTTTGATATTCTTGCCAAGTGTTAGCAGAACTGGCATTTTTAGTTGGTGTAGGTAAACCAAAATAGCGCTCAGTTCCTGAGTTGTCATAATACATTGCAACAACATGAGGTTGAATATTGGTTTTATACCATGCAGAGAATTTATAAGCTTCGCCTGGAGTCAAATTGTTTATTGGTGCAAAATACCATTTAGCATCACCATCTACATAATTACTAAGAGTTACCTTTGCGCTCTTATTGCCTTGATGAGCATCATTGGTTACATAATTAAAATTAGCATTATTGTTACCCCAAGAACCCTGTTGCCAATTACTCGGTAAATTATTAACAGAAGTTTCAAGTGAAGCATTAGGAATTAAGCTAGTTGGTTGTGGCTCTGGATCTGTTGGAGGAATAACTGGTGATACATCAACAAGGCTCGCATCATCAAGCTGTAAATTACCAACCGAATAAATAATATGATAAACAGATAAACTCACAATACCTTC
>CAZRVM010000039.1:1754-4857 GCA_964603625.1 uncultured Candidatus Saccharibacteria bacterium | reverse complement strand
TAGGTACAGGTCTGCAAAACCTGTTAGACGGGAGCGTTACCCGTACGCGCCTCCAGCCTTTGTTGCGAGCAAATAAAATAATAAAAGTTTTTCAAAATTCTTCAAATTTTGTAAAATGTAAAAGGTATGTTCTTTGGGCGAGTGGTGGAACTGGTATACACAGCGGACTTAAAATCCGTGCCAATGGCATGAGGGTTCGAATCCCTCCTCGCCCACCATAGACTGAACAATATTGAATTGGTCGCCCAACTGGGCGATTTTTTTATTTAGTTTAGAGTATAATGCGTTTGTTTGATAAATCCGGACATATTTTAAGGAAAAATACATAAAAAGTACTAGCCCCACTAGTTCTAGCCTCGCTCAATTGAAAAATTTAATTTAAAAGGGCAACTAAATATAAAAGTAACTAGTTAATCATTTAGTAATAGAGGTGATGTTTGAAGCAAAATAATTGTTGTGCGCGGTAGCCGTCCAAGCTCCACTACTGTTCATCGTTGACCCTTTTATAAAAATGTACCTTATTTGATCGCTTTTATTTAATGAATTAGCTTGATATTTTGTGTAGTTATTAGTTAGAGTTACTGAGCAGTAATCAGTTTGGTAGGTACGGCATCCAAACAACAACCACTCATCATTAATCACTGGAGCAGTTAAGGCGCGCCAAAGATTGCCAACTGGAGGCAAAGAGGGTTCCGCAAGCTCATTACCAAGTAAATTAGTTTGAGTTTTGGCAAGACCAAGTAATGTTGCTTTATGAGCATTAGCTCGGCCATAGCCGTATTCATTAGTAAAAGTTTGACTATTCATTTCAGCTACGGTATCGGCACTATCGGTAATATTTGCAATTAAATCTGAGGTAGTAATACTTGGATTTTGAGCAATTAGTAAGCTGGCAATACCGGCTACAATTGGTGCCGAAAAACTTGTACCATAAGCTGTTGCATAAGAATTTAAACTACCATTGTTGTAAACAGGTAGTGGGCTAATTGCACTTCCTGGGGCAACTACATCTAGTTGAGGGCCGTAACTAGAAAAGTTAGATCTAACATCGTTACTATCTGTTGCTCCAACTGCTAATACTTGCGGATACAAAGCTGGGTAAACCATTCGGCCTGGCGGAGTCAAGCTATTACAAATTGGCTCATCGTTTAAGGCGCAGTTACCGCTTGAGGCCACCACCAAAGTTCCATTAGCAATGGCTCTGTCTATTGAGCTTAGGAGTGTGCTATCGTACTGATTTGTGCCTAAACTTAAGCTTATTACTTTAGCATGCATATCTGTAGCGTAATCTATGGCAGAAGCAATATCATCGGTGTAGGCTTCGCCGTCATCACTAAAAACTTGGAGTGGTAAGATTTTAACTTGCTGGTCAACCCCAACTGAACCTATAGAATTATTTGCTGTGGCACCAATTGTGCCAGCAACCATAGTGGCATGTCTTGTTCCTTCGCCCGTAGGATTAACTTGCCCAGCCTGCGGATTATTATCTACATAAAAGAAATCGTAACCTCGCCAGTCATCAATGTAGCCATTTTGATCATCATCGCAATTATTGGTAGATTTTTCTACTGGTGTTCCAGTCCAACAAAAATCACTGTCTTGAGTCATGCCCATTTCATTTGTGTTCTGAAACCACTTATTAGCTAAATCTTCATGATTGAGCTCAAACCCAGTATCTATTACCGCAACCGTAACATTTGAAGCACCAGTAGTTAACTCCCAAGCTAAATTTGTTTGAATTTTATTATGAAACCAAGTGTTAGTTAATTGAGGATCGTTAGTAGTTGCAAGTAAGTAATACGGAATTTGAGGATGAGCAGGACTTGACTTTAAAGTTGGCGAATTGTGCTTACTAGGGAGTTTTTTAATTGAATTAGAAATACTAACAGGAGTAGTTTTTGGACTAGGAGATGTTGTGGTTGATTTTTGATTTTGATTATTGGAAGTAACAGGAGCTGAACTTACTGGCTTAACTTCTGGGGTTGGATATTTAGGTGTTTGAATCTGCTTTGATACAGGTTTAAAGAGAACGAACCCAAACAGCATAAGGCTAGCAAGTGTAAGATTTTTAACGAATTTAGTTTTATTTTTAAACATATTTTAGAGTAATTTTACCCTTTTATTATAGAACATAAACATTTTAAAACAACTTGTATGTTTTATTATTGTTTATGGTACAATAGCCGTATGATTAATAAGGAGAATATTAAATGGCATTAATATTGATTGGTATAGTTGTAATAATTTTGATAATTATTGCTGTAATTTATAATGGCTTAGTTCGTTCAAAAGTAAGAACAGATGAAGCGTGGAGCGATATAACTGTTCAATTAAAGCGCCGAAGCGACCTTATACCAAACTTGGTAGAGTCTGTTAAAGGCTATGCTAAACACGAAAAGTCTGTTTTTGAGGAAGTAACCCAGGCAAGATCTGCAATTATGAGTGCAAAAAGCGTGGCCGAAACAGCTAAAGCCGATAATATGATTGAAGGTGCCTTAAAAAGCCTGTTTGCAGTAGCGGAAGCTTACCCAGATCTAAAAGCTAACGAAAACTTTAAAGCCTTACAAGATGAACTTGTAGATACAGAAGATAAAATTCAAGCTTCACGCCGATTCTATAATGGCGCTGTTAGAGATTTAAATACTAAAATTCAGGTATTCCCAACAAATGTTTTTGCGGGTATGCTTGGCTTTAAATCTCGTGAATTCTACGAAGTAGATGAAGCCGAATCTGCAAAAATAGCTAACCCAACTGAAGTTAAGTTTTAGTAAATCACTCTAACTAAAACTAAGATGAGTGGATTAGTTGAGCTAAGTTATAGTTATATTTTATTTGCTAGTGCAGGAGGTGGTGGCTCTGGTGGTGGGGGTAGTTCTGGAGGTGTTGGCTACGGACTTATATTGATAGGCTACTTGCCAATGTTTATTCTCGGTGATTATTTTAGAAAACGCGAAAAAGTTGATACTGGTAATTTTATAACTTGGCCAGTAGCAATTATTTATAGTATTTTGTTGATTGCAATTTTTAAGGGCTATGGTTTTATTATGGCTATTGGTGCAGTTTTAGGTACGGGTTCAGGGCTTTATGGATGGCTCAGTAAGTT
>CAZRVM010000039.1:0-1654 GCA_964603625.1 uncultured Candidatus Saccharibacteria bacterium | reverse complement strand
AGTTCAATCTATACAAGAAAGGCATCTTTTATAGAATTTTGGCAATTTGTTAAAAGTGGTCAAACATGGCTTTTAGATGGAATCACACCCGCAACCGCCAACTTAGGTTCTGAAAATTCTACTATAAAGCAATTTGCAGAACAGTCTTCATTATTTTATAGCCTAGATTGGGGATGGTTGTTATTGCCACAGAGAGGTCAAATATTTAACAAAGGCAAGTTCGGTGTATCTGATATTAATAATCATGTGATTGGTATGTATAACAATCATTTAATTCAAATTTATACATTTTGCCCAAACCCAGCAAACAAACCTAACGATCAGTATCTAATTGCTCAGATGATTCTACCAAAATCTTATGGTGATATTGTAGTGCGACATAAATTAGGCTTTTTCGCCAATTTACTTAGAGTCAATGTTAAAGGTTTAAAAAAAATTGAAACAGAATGGCCAGACTTTAACAAAAAATATGAAGTCTATGCTTCAATGGGTGAAGGAGCAACTAGTTTTGAACTTTTGCACCCTGCTTTTATGGAGGTTTTAGAGGCTCAAGGCTTTGAGATTAACTTAGAAGTGGTTGATAATATGGTTTATTTTTATAGTCTGCCAAAAAAGCTTCAGCCAGAAAATTATCCGAAGTTTTTAACTATTCTACAAGAAGCATTTAAACAAATGCGTCTGTAAGCTAGCTAAAAGAAGTTATTTAAAAGTATTTGTATTTTTAACTAAACATCTATGCTTTATTTCATTGAAAATCTCTTTTCTATAGGTGAAGAAAAAAGCAAAAAATCCTATATAATAAGTATTAATGTATTCAGAAATTTCTGCCAATAAACGAAAAACAGTTTTAATGATTACGGTATTTATTTTGTTAGTTTGTAGTTTGGCATGGGTCCTTGCTAAGTTTTTAAATGCTAATGAGTATTTAACTTACTATATAATTTTAGGCTCGCTGGTTTATGTAGCTGTTAGTTATTTTGCAAGTTCTAGAGCGGTGCTTGCTTTAAATAAAGCTAATCAAATAACCAAGAAAGATAACCCTCGTTTATTTAGAATAGTAGAAAACTTGGCAATTACTGAGGGCTTGCCTATGCCAAAAATTTATATAATTGAGGAACCTGCGCCAAATGCTTTTGCTACTGGTCGTAACCCAGAACATGCATCTGTTGCAATTACAACCGGATTGCTACAAATATTAGACGATAAAGAGCTTCAAGGGGTGATGGCACACGAGCTTGGTCATGTTAAAAATTATGATATTAGAGTGGCAATTGTAGCTTTTGCATTGGTAGCGGTTGTTGGTGTAATTTCTGATATTATTTTAAGAATTAGTTGGTTTAGTGATGGCGATGAAGATAACCGCCTATTCTTTATTGTGGGAATAATTGCCGGAATACTTGCACCATTTGTAGCAATGTTAATTCAGCTGGCAATTTCAAGAAAACGAGAGTTTCTAGCAGACGCAACCGGAGCATTGACTACTCGTTACCCAGAAGGTTTGGCATCGGCACTTAGAAAAATTGATTCTAGTAGCCAAATTATGAAGCGTCAAAATTACACAACTGCTCATTTTTTCTTTACAAACCCTCTAAAAAAGGGAACTTTTATGAACTTATTTAGCACTCACCCACCAATAAATGAACGAATAAAACGC
>CAZRVM010000038.1:0-4878 GCA_964603625.1 uncultured Candidatus Saccharibacteria bacterium | reverse complement strand
GCTACCCAAGCATTAACAATAATATTAGGGTAATTATGACCGTGCCCGTTTGGTACAGTTGTTCCAAAAAACTGATCTATGCCAACCTGAATAAATGTTACAAATGGATACCAACGCATTGTTGGCGAAACATCTTTACCTCTTTTTTCATTTAACCAGTCTGGCTTGTTGTATAAAAGGTCAAAACTAAACCAAACAACAGGGTCAGACGCATGTTGCATGTAAAGCACTCTGGGTTTTTGCCAATTAGTTTGATTGGCTAAAATTGTTTCGTTGGAATCGGCAAAATGAACAGCCGTACCTTCTTGGTATATTGGCTGCCACTCTGGTGAGCCTTTATCTCTTTGTGAAGTAATAGTACGCCATAGCTCTGTTTCGTTTGGGGTGCCTACAAAAAGTGCTCCATCACTAGTTAGACGAAGGTGATTCACTCCACTAAAAGCAGATTGACCACCAAAAGAACCTAAACTTAAGCCATAAATGATTAATTTTGGCCGAGAATTTTCAGGAAGCTTAGACCACTCAGCATAAACAGCATCGTAAAGAGCTCTCCCGGCATCACGAGCATTTTGTTGGTCTACTAAAAAAGAAATCCAACTTGGTAAATAAGAGTATTGTTGGGCAACAATTGCTGAATCGCCTCCAAAAATATACTCTAGTGAGTCTACCGTTTGAGGCTCTAGCCAGCCAGTACCAGTTGGCGTAGCAACTACTAAAACTTGTCTATCAAAAGCTTTAGTGCGTTTTAGCTCATTTACAGCTAGTTGGGCTCTGGCACTTGCCGAATTGGCGCTGGCTACTCCAGCATAAACTCTAATCGGGTCTTTAACAGATTCATCTGAAAATTCTTTTAGCTGGTTTTGGGTTGCCCCACCGCTAACAAATCTTTTGCCCTGAAAACCTAATGAGTCCCAAGAAACTAACGATTGATTGCTGCCGGATCTGTTTGCGCTTACAGGTTGCATTACGCCAGTTGGTGTAGAATTATTTCTTTTGTAATAAATTCTGTTTGATTGTGAAACAAAAAAGTTAAAAAATACACCACTTAATATCCACCAAACAAAAACTGTAACAGCTAAAAAGCCTAACCCCATACTGGCTCGTCTGGGCAGTATTTTATCTATCTGTTTTATAGTCCAATTATTAAGCTTTACTAGTATTCTACCTATCGCTATTAGTGTTACACTTACAAGGATTGTTACAAGAAATGTTCGTAGTAGAAATCTACCATCTGAGGTAGTAGCTTCAATCAATTTTCTAACTTCGGCCTGCCAAATTGTACCCAAGAACAAATATATTAAAAAGATGGTTACTCCCAAATATTTTAAAATTTGCCAAGCCCAATATTTAAAAATATCAGGTGGTTCATACTCAAAAATCCAACGCATTGCTTTGCTTATAGCAACTCCTAAACCGTATCCAATTGCTATGCTTATGCCACTAATAATTCCTTGAAACAGCCAGGGTCTTGGCAAAAGTGAAGGCAAAACCGAGAAACAGTAAAATGCCAACCCAAAAACCAAACCACTAAAATTCAGCTTAACTAAATATTGTTTAGTTTTTGCTTTAGTTTTAGTAAATTTTGGTTTTTGCTTTAAGTGCTTCATTTTTTAATTATACAACTTAATAAACTAAATAGTAACTGATAACAACTTATGGTATAATCTTAGGTTGAAAGGTTGCGCACACTCGCGCAAAATATTTTATGAATGAAATTCAAGATCCGGCTAAGATTCGGAACATTGCTGTTATTGCTCATGTAGACCACGGTAAGACGACTTTGGTAGATGGGCTACTTAAACAATCTAAAACATTTCGTGAAAATCAGGCAGAAATGAACCAACAATTAATAATGGATTCTGGCGATCAAGAGCGTGAACGAGGTATTACCATTACTGCAAAAGTAACAGCTGTACAACATAATGAATATCGTATAAACATTATTGACACACCAGGTCACGCAGATTTTAGTGGTGAAGTTGAGCGAACTTTAAATATGGCAGATGGTTGTTTGTTAATTGTAGATGCTCAAGAAGGCCCAATGCCACAAACAAAGTTTGTTTTAAGTAAGGCTTTAGCAAATAACCTAAGTCCTATAGTTATAATAAATAAAATTGATAAATCGGGTTCTAGAATTGATGAAGTTGAAGATGAGCTGGCAGATTTGTTTTTAGAGCTAGCCACATCCGAAGATCAACTGCATTACCCTGTTTATTATGCAATTGGCAGAGAAGGTAAATCTTGGGCAAGTATTCCTTCAATTGCAGAAAACAAGGCAGATTTAGAGCCAATCTTTCAGGCAATAATTAATCATGTGCCAGCTCCAAAAGTAGAAACTAATAAACCCTTCCAAATGCTCGTTACAGCACTGGCGTGGGATAGTTTTAAGGGCAAGTATGCTATAGGTAGGATTACTCGTGGAGAAGTAAGGCCAAGTCAGCCAGTGGTTTTGTGTAAAAAAGATGGTAGCCAGGTTAAGTCTAAAGTAGATAAAGTTTTTATGAGTCAATGTGTTAGTAAGTTTGAAGTATCACTAGGGGTTGCAGGAGATATTGTTCAGCTTACTGGAGTTGAAGATGCTCAAATTGGCGAAACTATTGCAGATGTTGATAGCCCCCAAGCTTTACCAATTATAGAAGTAGAGGCTCCAACATTGAAGATATATTTAGGGCCAAACACAAGTCCTTTTAAAGGTACAGAGAGTGAGTTTAATACTAGCCGTCAAATAAGTGATAGGTTGCAGAAGGAACTTGAAACTAATGTTGGTTTACAGGTTGAAGAAACAGGTATTGGTTTTTTGGTGAGTGGGCGTGGAGAATTGCATTTAGGGGTTTTAATTGAAACAATGCGCCGAGAAGGCTTTGAATTTGAAGTTGGCAGGCCTCAGGTTGTGCTAAGGCAAAATAATAACATCACCGAAGAACCAGTTGAAGAAGTGATAATAGAAGTTCCAGCCGAATATGTTGGTGTGGTACAAATGGAATTTGGCAAAAGAAGGGCAGTCCTTAAAGAACAATTTGCTAGCCCAAAAGGTGTTACAAAACTAGTTTATGAGATTACAACGCGAGCATTGCTTGGAGCAAGAAACATTTTAATGACTAACACAAAAGGTACAATAATTATGAATAGCTTAACTAATGGGTACCAACCTATCGGCCAAGAATTAGAACAAATCCGTAATGGTGTGTTAATTGCTTACGAAACTGGCACAACTACTCCATACTCTCTTAGTTCGGCTGAAGAAAGAGGAGAAATATTTGTAGGCCCGGCTGAAAAAGTCTATGCAGGGCAAATAATTGGCTTAAATAAACGCCAGCAAGATTTAGAAATTAATGTTTGCAAAGCTAAGCACTTAACAAATATGCGTAGTAGTAGCAGTGACGGGGTAGTACAACTTACGCCACCAACTATTTTTAGTTTAGAGCAAAGTTTAGATTTTATAGAAAATGACGAACTTTTAGAGGTAACTCCAAAATCATTGAGGCTTCGTAAAAAAGAGCTAGACCCTAACAAACGCAAACGCCAACAGAAAATCTAATTTTATTATATTTGTAATACTGGTTGTACTTGATGTTGCAATTAGGTTATGAAAACTAAAAAAACACAAATAAACTCTGGCGGGATTCATATAATTTGGCTTATGCCACTTGAAGGCCTATTTGCTTTTTTAATACTAACTGTAAGCTTAAAAATTGGTTTTGGTCTAGCTATTTTGGTTATTTTATCAGGTGCACTTTTTGCTAACCTTTATATTATTAAAAAGTTAAAATCAAATCACAAACAAAGGCTAATGAGCCAAGAAATTGCCAGACTGTATAATTCTCATTTTTGATTAATTATAGATAAAATTATGTTGTCGATACGCTTTTTAACATCTTTGTCGTCGCGCTTTTTCTTTGATTTTGCATGTGGCTTCTTCTCTAATAATTCGTGCTGAGCATTTACAATTTTCTGATATTCATCTTTCGTAACGCCATGAAATACTTTTTCAAAATCTTTAACTTTGTTTACGCCTAGCCAACGCTGTTTATAGGCAACATATAGCTGGTTGAGCCGTTTTTTGGGGTTAGCTAAAGTTAATTTGTTAAATTCTGGCATTTGCATCATTTGTGCTAAGTGAGTAATTTCTGTTTCATATTGCTTAAACAAGACGCTAAATAATCTCATTTCTTTTTTATCTTTTGGCACTCCGCCGTGTTCACCAAATACATGAAGTATAAATTCAAGATCATGAATTTTAATCGTGTCTGAATTAAACATTGTACGCATATCTGCATAAGTAACTTTTTCACCTTTTTGCCATTTTTTTGTTATTTTTCTATGGTCTATTAATTTTGTGAGCCAGGTACTTTCTGCTGGGATATACTCAGTTTGCATTTCTTTGTTTCGCCAGTAGGCAAGCCTAGGATCGTCTGGATAGCTTTCTGTAATATTAGGGAATAGTGGCCTATTTTGATTTTTTGTAGTTTTGTCAATAAAAACGCTTGAATGAAAAAAAGATAACTCTTCATTTTCTTTAAATACATCATATGTCATAAATCGGCACTGAAAATATTTTTTTAAAAATCTGCGTTCTTGAGCCGTTACTTTATTTTCTTGATCTCGTTTAAATAGCTCAAAGATGTTTTTTGTTTCTTTAGCATAACCTTGATATATAAGCCATTTAAAACGAAAAAAATCAAATAAGCTGGGCGTCCATTTCTTAAGCGTCTGATAATCATTAGTATAGTAGTTTAAAAATACCCAGTCGTAAAACCACTGAGTCTGCGGGTCAAACCTATGCCTCATACCAAAATAATTTGGATAAACACCAATAGTTATTAACATCTGTAGTCTGGCCTCAAAGAACCATTTGGAAAAGGGTATTTGAAATGGCAA
>CAZRVM010000037.1:1700-4995 GCA_964603625.1 uncultured Candidatus Saccharibacteria bacterium | reverse complement strand
TCTGGGTTTTGGATTTGCCAAACTGCAATATAGGAACTTATTTCTGTGAAATCTAAAGTTTTAAGTTCGGAAGACGAAACTTCACCGTTATGAGCAACAAAAATAGTGTTTTCAAAATTTACTACTAATGTAAATTTATAATCTTGTGATATTTCATGAAGTTGAGTTACAAAGTCTAGTAATGGCATCTTGCTTGTAATTGGCTTGGTTTTATTAAGTTTACTATTAAATTTTTGAAAATTTTTAAAACTTAATACTAGTGTAGTCTTGGCTCTATTTAGCAAGAATTGGATGTTAGAGCCCAAACCGGTTAGTGAACTATCGTTGATGATAAGATTACCGGAATATGTTTCTATAAATCTTTCAATTAGTATGGTAGTTTCGCTATTATTGCCAAAGTCGCCCGTCAATAATACTCCATCAGCCCATTTTGCATAATCTAGCCAAGTTGGTAGTGCTTTAATACTGAAGCCTCCACTAGGGTTGCTTGGCGCAAATTCACCGTCTTCAAAATGCTTGCCAATTGATTTTTGTAAACTGTCTGGTAGTAGCACCTTACACACACCAATGCCAGCATTTTTTGTGTATTGAAAAGCTTTAGCAGGTATTGAGAAGTTAAATTTATTGCCACCTATAATGAGCAATTTGCCAGCATAAAGTTTATTGTCTGGCTTATCCCAGATTAAATCTTTGAATAAAGGTTGGTCGCTCTGTTTGTGCCAGTAAGGTGTTGTCATTAATAAATATATTAGCACAAAATTACAACTTATGATGTTATACTAAATTTATGAAAAAACCAGAAGTAATAATAGAAAATTACGAGCAAGTTTATGATTTTTATAAGGATTATCAACAACCGGCTTTTGGGGCTAGACTTGGGCATAGAGTTATGTCTTGGATGTTTCGGCCAGAAGTTGATTATGCGTCAGACGCTAAAGAAGCTTCACTAGAACTACTTAATGATCCAGAAAAACGAACAATTATTGCTATCAACCACCTATCTGATAATGATCAATATGTGGTTGCATCTATGGCGCATCGCGAACCAGCTTTTAAACAAATGATCGGTAATACTTTTATTCAGGCCAAAGAACCACTGTTTCATCACCCAAATAAAATGTTGCGACCTTTACTTAGGCATGGGGTGGATATTATGGGGGCAATTCCTGCTTTTAGAAAAAAAGATATAACGGAAGAACAAGAAGACCTTAGACATAAGGCGACTAATCGACTGATAGATGTATCTATTCAGAAGCTTCAACAAGGTTTGCATATGGCAATTTTCCCTGAAGGCACTCGTAATAAAGTTAACCCTGAAAAAGTTCAAGAGTTAAAACCAGGTATTGCAATAGTTGCTGGAAGGGTTGCTACTTTTCACGAAGTTGGAATTATACCAGTAGGATTTGCTTACGATGAAGATAAAAAACGACACCCACAAATGTGGATCGGCGAACCAATGTACGAATATGATTTTTCACCAGAGAATTTATTGCCAAAACTTCAGCAAAATATGCAAGATGCTGTGAATAGTGCACTTTTAAACACTGACCAAGCTTATATGTGAATTACCTTAACTAAGTTGTACTTAGTATATACTTTCCATTTTGGTTTTTAAGCTCATATATAACATTTTTGCGTTCAACTACAATTGGCCAGCCTTTTTTTAAAGCTTCGTTAAATAAAATTGTATCTGGGTTAAATGCAATTGGGTTTTCTACTTCTTGTAAAAAGCTGATATCAGATTTTGTATCACCTATGCCAAAACTATCTTTAGTAGTTACATTATTTCTTTTAAGTAGTGTTTTTAAAGATGCCGATTTATTTAGAGTAGAAATTTGAATTTCACCTGTAAAACCACTTTCATCTCTTTGATATTGGCTGGCAATGTAATCGTCAAAACCATAGTATTTAGCAATTTTTTCTATAAGTTCTATTTGTGAGCCAGAAATTATAAATAGTTTATAGCCATCTTTCTTTAGTTTATTTAGCAAATTTCTAGAATATGTATAGGTTTGATCTTTGTATTCGTTAAAAACATCATAAACAAGTTCATCAAAAAATTGGGTGTCAATATTGCGTAAAGATTGCTCGTAGTGCTTGACTAACCGATGCTCATATTCTTTAAAAGACTCAGAATTATCGCGTTTTTTCCATTTCATCATTGCTTCTTTAAGTTCAATTTGAGCTTGGAGCCCTAATGCACCAGACTTAGCTAGTCTATTTACAACAGTATGATAAAGTTGCCACCTAATTAGCGTGCCATCAATATCAAAAACCGCAAACTTATGCATATTGGTTAGCTAGCGTTAATAAGATAGCCTTTGTGGCATCGGTGTTGGATCTATCGCTTCCAGAGTGCCCGGCAGTAGTCCAAATTAGGCTAGAATTAGGTAACTTTTGGTGTAAATTATAGGCGTTAATAGGTGGGCAAATCGCATCGTATCTGCCTTGCACAATCCAAACTGGTTGTTTGATTTTAGGAGCATTGTCTAAAATATAGTTATCTTCCATAAAACAACGATTAGCCATATAAGTTACTTCAATAATTGAGCTAGATGGGTCAAATTTTTTAAAATCTTCAGGCTTTCTTCTATCATCTAGCCCGATTAGTGAATATTCTAGGGTTGAGTAGGCGTAAGCTGATTTTTTAGCTTCATTTTTATTACCGTTTAGGATTTGATTGGTGTGGTAATCAGCAGGTTTATTTCTATATTCATTTGGCACACTATCTTTAAATCTTTGCCAGACTTCTGGGAAAAAGCTTTTTGCCCCGCCATTGTCTAGAAAATCAATCTCTGTTTGAGAGCCAGTAAAAATACCTCTAAGCACTAGCGATAAAACCCGGTTTGGATTTTTAATTGTATAAGCTAGAGCTAAAGTTGAGCCCCAAGAACCACCGACCAAAACAAACTTTTTGATTTTGAAATTATCTGCAATCATAGAAATATCATCAACAAGATGCTGAGTAGTATTACTTTTTAGTGAGCCTGAGGGCGTGCTTTTGCCTGCTCCGCGTTGGTCAAAAAATATTACTTGGTGCAACTCTGGGTCAAACAAATCTTTATGACCGTCATTGCATCCACTACCCGGTCCACCATGCAAAAAAATATAGACTGTTTTAGCATCACGCTTTCCCCACTGAAGAGCATAAAGCTTATGTTCATCAGTAGTGTTAATTATTTTTTCTTTTATAGTGAATTCATCTGGTGTCATCTAGCCTCCTTACAAAATTTTTACAACTATCTATTAGTATATCGACTGAGTCAATGATATTAAAATTTTTTAAGTAGTTTTT
>CAZRVM010000037.1:0-1600 GCA_964603625.1 uncultured Candidatus Saccharibacteria bacterium | reverse complement strand
CTGTTAAAAAGTTACTTCGGTCTGGAATAGAACCGCTGTTTATAGTTATTATTGTTGGTATATTTTGGTCTTTGCCATCGAAGGCGTTTACTAATCTACTCTCAAACTCAACTGTTGCTCTTGGACCCATACCACCCAGTATTCCTATTGTTGGCGTACTCATGGGTTTGCCTCTGATGCAATTTTTAAGACTTGGCTTAGACTAGCGATAGATATATTGTTTAAATTGCTTGGCACATATAGCCCGCCATTGGCAATTACATCATACTGACTAGTGTAAGTGGTTCCATCTTGTACAAGTATGCCTTGTAACTCCTGGAATTGTTTCCTTAGAGCTATAATTATAGATTCTCTTTCAAATCGTAAAGAATCAAGAAACTCAATTTTATCTTGGCTGGTTGGGTTTTTTCCTTTGAAGAAGTGTCTTTTGGCGTTGCTAGATTCGGTCTCAAACTTATTGAATTCTGCGAAAATATCAGCAAAAGGCTCTAAATTGGGGCGATTAGTTGTGGTGCACCCAACTTTAAAGGCCGTTCCAGCTATTAATTCAATATTTAATGTATCTGGTAATTTTGAAGCAAAAGATGCTTGTGTTAATTGTGAATACAATTTTTGTAGATTAGGCAATATGCTATTTATGTAGTTAATCATATCTGGTCCTGAAACATGGAAAAGTGTGTCTTTTTTGTAATTCAAAGCTTCTATCACAAAATTACAGATAATATCAACTTCGTTTGGTATCATGTTTGCGGTTTCTTCTGCTCGTGGATCGTCTCTTAGTTGCAGAAAGTCTGAAGGACTTATCTCAGCCACAGGTATTTGTAGTTTTTTGACTGTACCATCAGGAAGTGCCCGGCGATTAAACAGTTCGGGCATTACCTCACTACAAATATCAATAATCTCGGCTACAATAGTCTCATTTTTCCTTAGATAATCTGTATTAGTTATGATTGATGTGTTTGGAAAGGCTTCAGATAAGCTTCGGCTGTGAATCTCGTCCAAAAATTGTCCTTCAAATAAAGTACTGTTACTAGATTTAGTTCTTAAGCTAAGCGTAAATTTTTGGTCTGTAAGTTCAGATGAATCTCCGTTTTGGATTATTTTTTCTGGATTGTAATTAGTATCTCTAGCTGTTAAGTTATGGTCAACCAAAAGCATTTCAACTCCAGCACTAGCAAGTATTAAATTGTACATTCTGTGATTGCCAATGTGGGCAGATCTTTGCACGCTGAAACCTTCTTGTTTTTTGCATTGAAGCATTTCAAGACTAATATCTTTTGGTTTACTTATTGATAGTTCCATTATTTTCTCCTATATTAAAAATTAAAAAAATCGCTCGGTTTCTGACGTTAGCCGAGCGATTTGTTGCTTGTTTATTGTTTAATTATTTAAAACTTATAAGCATGACAAAAAAAGCCCGAACTCATCTTGTGATGGCGGTACCACTTATAGTCATTCTTAAAGTTAAATAAACTCATGACAAATATTATAGCATAAGCTAATAAATAGTCAACACCAAATTATTAAAGAGGAATTGAAATATAGGGTTAAATTTTGGTTTCTTATTATTTTTAGTCATAAAAGAAATGTTATGATACTT
>CAZRVM010000036.1:0-5302 GCA_964603625.1 uncultured Candidatus Saccharibacteria bacterium | reverse complement strand
GCTAATATTAATATGAATTTAGATGACCAAACCCAATCCAGTAATGATATGGGAGAATTGAGTGGTGAAAATCCTATGCCAAACATCTGGTCTCTAGATAATGAATCAGAAAAACAAGATGATGCCAGTGAATCATCAGTTAATCATCAAGTAGATGAGCTTGAAAAACCTTCATTTTTAAGACGCTTCCGTAAACGAAATCCGCATAAATCAAAGGACGAAAAATAAAGTATTTAGATATTTTTTAGTAGTTTTATAGACGAGAATATTTTAAGTTTAAGTACAATTAATAATAACTTCATATAAAGAACTGTGATAAATAATACAGCACAAAAAAGCTTGAAAAACACTACAGCTAGGGTTATGCTTAGAAGCATAGACGCTATATATAGACAATTAGCGCTTTGTACATTTAGTATATTTTTGAGAGGAGCACTTTATGCGATGTAATCAGTGTCTGCATTATGATACAAAAGTTATAGAATCGCGTGATGTTTCAGAGGGCGAATCTATTCGTCGTCGGCGTTCTTGTTCAAAATGCAATAATAGATTCACAACATACGAACGAATTGAACGGCCACAATTAGTTGTTGTAAAGCATAATGGTACTAGAGAGCTGTTTAATAGGCAGAAATTGCTTGGTGGTTTATATAGAGCCAGCGAAAAAACAACTATAACAAAAGTTCAAATAGAATCACTTGTTTCGGAGGTTGAACAGGCTTTATATGCTTGTGGTGATGGAGAGGTTTCATCGGCAAAAATTGGTGAGTTAGTTATGGATAAACTAGCTAATATCAATGAAGTAGCATATGTTAGGTTCGCTAGTGTTTATAGAAGATTCAAAGATATTGCAAGTTTTGAGCAAGAGCTATCACAAATAAGAGATCGTCAAGTAGAGCAAGCTAAAAGCTAGTTGAGCTTTAGCTGGCTCCCCATAGTCCTCAAATTAAATTTAAGGATTACGGGGAGTTTCTTAGTTGGTAACTTGGGCTAAAAAGTCTGTAGGTTATTAATAAACTAACTCTAAATAAAAACAAATTAACATTATAAGTGAGGGTAATATGGGACAAACTTCAACGTTAGGTGTTGGGCGCTTCTTTACGAAGCCCGGGCAAAAAGCTTACGACCAATTAAAATGGGTCAAGCGAGATTCAATAATTAAAAATCCAATGACAAACGAATATGTCTTTGAACAAAGAGATGTGGAGTTTCCAAAAGAGTGGTCTTTAAATGCTATTAATATAGTGGCTCAAAAGTATTTTACTGGCACACCGGGCACTAAAGAGCGAGAGTCATCTTTAAGAGATTTAATTAATCGAGTTGCAGATACAATTGTACGACAAGGTTTACAAGAAGATTATTTTGAAACCAAAGAAGAAGCTGAAGATTTTAAGCAAGAACTAAAGTATATTTTAGCAACTCAAAGAGCTTCGTTTAACTCACCAGTTTGGTTTAATATTGGAGCCAATGAGAGAACTCAACAAGCTAGTGCGTGTTTTATTTTAGGCATAGAAGATACAATGCCTGCAATTCTTAATTGGTATCAAGAAGAGGGGATGATATTTAAAGGAGGCTCTGGGTCTGGGGTAAATTTAAGTCCTATTCGGTCTTCGTTTGAAAAGTTAGGTAAAAGCGCCGGTACAGCTTCTGGGCCATTAAGCTTTATGCGAGGTGCTGATGCTTCAGCTGGTGCCATTAAGAGTGGTGGCAAAACTCGCCGAGCAGCTAAAATGGTAATTTTAAATGCTGACCATCCAGATGTGGAAGAATTTATTTGGTGTAAAGCAATTGAAGAGCGCAAAGCACGAGTACTGCAAGAAGCTGGTTTTGATATGAGTTTAGATGGCAAAGATTCATTCTCTGTTCAATATCAAAATGCTAATAACTCCATGCGGGTAACCGATGAATTTATGCAAGCAGTAATTGATGATACCAACTGGGATTTAAAAGCAGTTAAGAATGGCGAAACAATCAAGACTATAAAAGCTCGTAAGCTTATGCGTCAGTTTGCCGAAGCTTCGTGGGAGTGTGCCGACCCTGGAATGCAGTTTGATACAACAATTAACAAATGGCATACCACGCCAAATGCTGGCCGTATAAATGCTTCAAATCCGTGTAGTGAGTATATGCACTTAGATAATTCAGCCTGTAACTTAGCGTCTATAAATTTGCTTAAATATTTAAAAGAAGATGGTAGTTTTGATGTTCAGGCTTTTAAGCATACAGTAGAAGTTATTTTTACTTCTCAAGAAATTTTAGTTGGCTACTCTGAATACCCTACAGAGTCTATTGGCAAAACAGCTAGAGCATATAGAGAATTAGGAATTGGCTATGCCAATTTGGGCGCACTGTTAATGGCTCAAGGCTTGCCTTACGATTCAGCTGAAGGGCGAGCTCAAGCTTCGGCAATAACCGCAATTTTAACTGGCCATTCTTATGCTACGAGCGCTAAAATTGCAAGGCGAGTCGGGCCTTTTAGCGGTTTTCATAAAGACAGAGAGGGCATGTTAAATGTTCTTAAAATGCACAGAGCCGAAGTCTCAAAAATTGACGCAAGCTTAGTTGCCGAAGATTTATTGAGCGCTGCAGCAGAAGCTTGGGATGATGCAGTAGAAATGGGTACAATGTTTGGAGTAAGAAATTCTCAGGCCAGCGTATTGGCACCAACTGGAACAATTGGGTTAATGATGGATTGCGACACCACAGGAATTGAGCCAGATCTTGGGTTAGTGAAAGTAAAGAAATTAGTTGGCGGTGGCACCATGCATATTGTTAACCAAACAGTACCTCGCGCACTTAAAGCTCTAGGCTATAACAAAGCACAAAGCGATGCAATTGTAGAATATATTGATACTGAAAAGACTATTGTTGGAGCGCCTCATTTTAAACAAGAGCATTTACCAGTTTTTGCCTGTTCTATGGGCGATAATCCCATTCATTATATGGGTCATGTCAAAATGATGGGCGCAGTTCAACCGTTTTTGTCTGGTGCAATTAGTAAAACTGTCAATATGCCAGAAGATGTTAGCGTAGAAGATGTAGAGCAGTTGCATATAGAATCATGGAAGTTGGGGCTAAAAGCTGTAGCAATATATCGTGATAATTGCAAAGTTGCACAACCATTGTCAATGGCTAAAAAAGAAGATAAAAGCCAAGAAGTTGGTTCCGAAAAAGAACTTTCTCAATCTAGTAAATTAATTGACGATAAAATAATAATCAAGGGTGCCGTAAGGCATAAATTGCCAAAAGTTAGGAATAGTAAAACTTACCACTTTGAACTCGCAGATTTAGACGGTTACTTTACAGTTGGCGAATACGATGATGGCACACCAGGAGAAATATTTGTAAATATTTCTAAACAAGGTTCAACCCTATCAGGACTAATGGATTCTTTTGCTATTTCTATGAGTCATGGCTTGCAGTACGGAGTACCGTTAAAGAGCTATGTTAAAACTTTACGAGGTACCAGTTTTGCGCCCGCAGGCATTACCGATGATACAGATATTAGAACAGCCTCGTCAATTACAGATTACATTGTACGCAGACTTGCACTAGACTACCTATCTTTTGACGATAAATTAGAGTTAGGGTTTGTAGGTTTAGATGAAACTCCAGAAGCACAAACATCTTTAATACAAGAGCCAGTAGTTGAAAGTAAGCAGTTAATTAAAGATGAAGTTTTAACAGTAAATATTTCAAGAGATGATTTAAAACAAACAAAATCAGCAATTAAAGACGATAATGCACCACTTTGCTATAATTGCGGTAATCAAACTCAGCGTTCTGGTAGTTGCTATGTGTGCACTTCTTGCGGTTCTACCACAGGCTGCTCTTAATGTTAATCTAAGCCTATCCTGTTGTTTATCGGTAAATTTCAATCAGTAGCGTTTGCTTGACTTCCTTATATATATATATATATATAATTTAAGCCATAATTTAACTTAAAAGGAGTTTTTATGGCAGAGCAAAAAAAGAAGAATTGGTTTGTTAGGCATAAAATATTAACAGGCATTTTAGTATTAGTTGTACTAGGTATTATTATAAATATCTCTGGCGGTGGTAATTCTAGTAAGCAAACCAGCAATAACCAAAATCAAGTCTCAGACACTTCAAAACCACAAGAAGAGGCAACTAAAAAGACCGAGTTAGCAAAAATAGGCGTTCCAGTACGGGATGGCAAATTTGAATTTACGGTTAAGAGTGTGCAGTGTGGCAAAACTTCTGTGGGCACAAATCAATACCTAACCAAAGCTCCGCAAGGACAATTTTGTTTGCTAAACCTCGTGGTTAAAAATATTGGTGATGAGGCCCAGAGTTTACTATCTAGTAATCAGTATTTGTTGAACGATGCAGGGCAAAAATATTCAGCTGACGACACAGCCACAATGTATAATTCGCCAAATGGAACAACTTGGTACAATAATATCAATCCTGGAAATAGCGTAGAAGGAGCAATTGTGTTTGATGTGCCTAAAGATGTGACCCCGACCATAGCGCAACTCCATGATAGTGCATTTTCAAACGGTGTGCAGGTTAGTTTAAATTAATAAAAGCATATAAACACTTAGCAGTATTGTAGTAAAATAGAACTATGAAAGTGCTAATGTTTTATCGGCCAAATTCTGAATTTGCGCGTAGTGCAGAGGAGTTTGTGCGTGAGTTTGAAAGGCGAACTGCCAAAACTATAGAAAAAATAAATATAGATTCACCAGAGGGTATCAGTAAAGCTAAATTGTACGGCGTAATGGATCACCCAACCTTTGTAGCTACATCAAATGATGGGCAATATTTAAAAGCTTGGTCTGGTAAGCCGTTACCACTCATTAATGAAGTATCGGCTTACGCAGAAGCAGAGAGATAGTTATATTGATATTATAAAAATTTCGAAAAGTTTTCCTTAATATGTTATTTCAGTATCTATGTTAAATATCGGTCTCTAAAGAAGATATAGTTTTATCGTTAATTTGCTGACCTTCACTAAGGTTAGGTTGAGTAATAGTCTGTGAGTCTGCGATTAATGTAGGTTGTGGCAAAACTGACGCAAGTCTTATCTTGGCCACTAATAACCTTTTTGCCGTCTCCACCGACTCATCAATTGGCGTGCTAAGTGGGATTCTAAGTGGGTCACGGCCAACTTCTTGGACAACATTAAGGCGCTTAGGTTGATTTTTCTTAAAAAATTTTTTCATTACTTTACTACTAAAGTATAACTTATTTGGTTCATTAATATACCGGAAATGTCGCATTTAGAGACAGATTTTACGACTGAACAGTCTTTTAAAACTTTGTGATATAATATTTT
>CAZRVM010000035.1:0-5700 GCA_964603625.1 uncultured Candidatus Saccharibacteria bacterium | reverse complement strand
CCCTATAAAACTTATTAAACAAATGATGTTGCTCAGCTTTTGGAACTCCAATTCCGTCATCTACTACAGTAAATTCTATTGTGTTTCCTAAATCTTCAAGAGTTATGTCTATATTGCCTCCACTAGGTGTGTAATAAATTGCGTTATCTGCAAAGTTCATTATTACTTGGCGAATTTTTGTTTCATCTAGCATTAAGTCTGGAAAGTTAGTTGGCTTGTTATAAGTTAAAGTTAGGTTGCGCCCCTTAGCAATTTCGGTAAGTTGCAAAATTTCACCCTTAATAACTTCTGCTAAATTTGTTTTTTTATAATCTATTACAAATTTTCCAGTTCTCAGCCTAGACACATTTAAAAGATCTGCAATTAAATAAACCATTCGCTGTGAGCTAATAAAGGCCTGGTCTAATAATGTTAATTGTTGTTTGCTAACTTTACCTGCATCGCCCTCCATTATCATACTCAAATAACCTTTTATGGTAGTTAAGGGAGTTCTAAGCTGATGAGAAGCCATACTTATAAAATCGTCTTTGGTTTGATCTAACTCAACTAAGCGATTATTGGCACTTCGGAGTTTTTTAGTTGCATCGTTAACTTTATCTTGAAGTGTAATGTTAAAGCTCTGAATTTCTTCAAAGCGCAAAGCATTTTGTATGGCAATCACCAAAATATCGGCAATAATTTCTAAAACCTGTACATCTTGCTTAGAATACATACCGCCACTTTTTTTATTACCTAAAACAATATAGCCAAGTCCTTCTTGGTTCTTTTTAGGAGTATCTGTTAGCCTTATCATAACCGCAATCTCATTTTTAGTTAACAGTAGTTTTAAGTTGGATTGCGTTTCTTCAAGTTCATCTGCAATGATACTCTTCTTACGAAATAAAGGTGTAATTTTGCGAACTTGCTCAATATCTTCTTTAGAAAAATGCAAATCTTTAGTACCAATAATACGCTGTGGCGAACCTTCTATTTGTTTTATGCCAAACACTATATACTCAGCCCTGATTGCTTGATTCATAATTTCGGCACTATTTTTAAGTAGTTTATTAATGTCTAGCGTAGAAACCAAAAATCGGTTTAGGTTATCTAATAACTCCTGAGAATCATAAGCGTCCCTATAAAAAATCTTGTTGGTAATTTTATCAAATCGCTTCTTTAATGGTTGGTAACTAATTGCTAAGATAACTGCCAGCATTGTAAAAGTTGCCCGTTTTACTGTTGTGCTTGTAGTATCTGTAAAAATAAACCCGTCAATTATACTAAACGCCAGCACACCATACACCAGCGCCAGCACACCAATAGAAAGTATGTACCCAATAGTCCTAGCAACAACCAGCCTTATGTCAAATAAACCATGTCTAAATATCGCCAGGAAAGACCCTGTAACAAAAACTGTAACTGCAACTGGAGATAAAAGGTTACTACCCCCAACACCACTAATAATCAACCCTCCCAAGATTCCAATTGAGCCAGAGATTACAGTTGAGACTATTATATATTTAGTTTTTCGTAGTATGTCTTTGTTGTTTGATTTTTTTGCATAAAACATTATCCAAATAATCGCAAAAATGAATACTAATATGGTATACAAACTCTGCAGGGAATATAATAAACTAGATGATTTTATAATAATACCTGTTGGGCCAGAACTTACTTCAAAAAACATCCAACCAAGCAATGAAGATAAAGCAAAAAATAAAGTAATTATTGCTAAAAGCCTACTCACTAATTTGCTTACTATTCCTACATACTCTTCAGCGAATAAAAACAAAAATAGAGGTGCGAAACTACCAATAAACACAGCTATATTAAGCGTAAATAAGCTCTTTTCATTATTAAGCTCGTCTGATACCCAAAGCATAATCAACCAAGCAATTAAGGTTACTAAGAAGTACCCAAAGTATTTTACCTCTTGACGCTTTCTTGCCTCACTTCTAACAAGTACCAAAAACATAAATACAAGGACCAATATTGGCAGAAAATAAGCTATGGTAAGTATAGACATAATGTTATTATAAGACTAATTTTGTGATGAAAACATCTAATTTTTATGCTTACTTTTAATACTATAACAGCTTCTGACCAAAAATTGATTGAAAACTTTGTCAATAAATTCCTACCATATTCAGATTTTAACTTTGTAAGCATATTTAGCTGGTCAAAGCACTCCTCTGCAAAATACTGTATTACAAATAACTGTCTCTTTTTAATTCTGCCTGACTACATAACCAACAAACCTATTTTTACCTTTTTGTGTGATGATAATTATCGCCAAAATCTAAATCTTTATATTCTGTGGCTACAGTTAAATTCTCATGAAATAAAGTTTAATTTACTACCTCAAACAGTAGTTAAAGGTTTAGAGAAAGACCTTTCAAATGAGGCAGATAAGTGGATATTATACGAAGAAAGAGACTCATTTGATTACATTCTTGATACACGCCTCACAACCTCAATGGAAGGAAATAAGTATTCTGATTTTAGGTATAAACTCTCTCTTTTTGATAGAACATACAACGGAAAAATTGAAATTGGGGATTTTGACCCAAACAACAAAAACCACACTAAGATGGCATTAGCACTTGGCAAAAACTGGGCACTAAACAGAAATCAAGATATAAATTATTACAAGGATGAGCTTCTTGCTTATTCTAGATTCTTTAAAATTGCGACCAAAAAACCTTCGATTGGCCATGCCGCATTGTATACTAATAAAAAGCTAATTGCTCTAGCATCATTTGAAATCATTAACAAAAAATATGCAATTGGTCATTTTTTGAAATTTAATCCAGAATATAAAGGAGTTTATAACAAATTAGTTTATGAAGTTTGTAAAACGCTTACTATAAAAAATATTAATCTTATAAATATAGAACAAGACCTTGGAATTCAAGGCTTGCGATCTGCCAAGTCTCACCTGCGCCCAGTTAACTACCTAAAAAAATACTCTCTCAGTTTAATTGACCGAAACTGACAACTTCATACATATGTTTTACTTCTTTCAGTCCACTAAATTTTGCTATACCCGAATTCTCGGTAGCTCTCTCAACAAGCATAGGAATATATTGAGCTGATATATTACTACATTCAAAAGTTACTACCCATTCCCCAAACTCATTTAGATTATTATAAAGAATGGTCTCCATTATTTTAGTGCTTACTGATAAGCCAGATTCTGGTGCTGTAGCTATACCCGGCATATACAAAACTTGTTTACCGTCAGAAATTTCGTCAAAATATTCTTTGTTCAACCATGGGCATAATTTAAAATCTTTTATTATGTATCCGAAAGATTGTAAGATTCCATCACCATCAAAATATGCATACAAATCAGACCCTTCTGACAATATGGTCTCCTTAAGAATGTCTTTAGGTATTGCGCCGTTAATCGGATGGTCGTCTACAAGTGCCTTGAACTGTTTACTGTATATTTCCCAAATCCGTTCAAAGTTTTTCTCTATCACATCAGGATTCTGAATTCTTTGTACATTTTGATCAAGTTTAAATTCTTTAACTTTTTCTGGCACAGGAGTGAAATCAGCCTTGTAGTGATAAGTCGCGGCAGGAGTCCCTACGGAAGTAACCAGATTATCAACATCAGACACTGTGTATGATAACTCACTAATTGGCTTAACTTCATTTAGATCTGGATAATCAATTAATGTAGTAAATCTGCCGTTTTCAATATTTTGTTCTAAAATTGTATTTTCCACCTCTTCTATATTCTCCTCGATAAATTTTTGCGGCAATAAACAAAAGTATAATTCATCTGTGTTATACCCATGCTCTTCAAAGAATTCAGTATTAATCCACTCTGCATATTTTAGTATTCCAAAGAGCGGAAGTCTGCTGTCATTTATTGTCAATGATATAGTGCTTTGATCATTTAACACATCACCGTATACCTCTGGAGCCAAGCCCTCAATCTGAGGGCCAACACTACATTCATCAAGTATATTAAAGTAATTATCGGCAATATGTTTAAGAGCCTCTCTTGATTCCATCAGATTAATTCCAACCTTCCGTCTTGTATACCGCCACAACCATAGCGCAGACTGGTAAATGTTTGCAAGTTGTACCTACAACTTCCATATTAATTTTACCAAAGTCAACATTTCTGGTAGCCATTAAAGCCTCTAAGCTCTGTGTAATATCATTACGAACTGATTTTTCGCTACTGCCTTCGTGCTCAACAAATAAACCTTTACCTGTCTTTTTATCTTGCACCCAGCCTATTCCTGCCCATGCCTCTTCATTTGGTATGTGCGCTCTTTGTTCGGCCATAACTACATAAAGTCTATCGCCCCACTGCCCCGGTAAATTCGTTAAAGATTGCTTGCTAACCTGTATTTCTGACTTTGGCGGTATTACAGAACTTAACCGTATTAAATTATAATTTGCCACACCAGCATCGTTCAGAGCCGAATCAAATGCAGATAGTTGTGTTGGCCCAATACCAATTCCTGCGCTAACTTTTATTATCATAATTCTTCCTCGTCTTTTTTATTAATTTCATCTACATTTATGCCTTCTTCAATTTGTTCACGGCGGATTCTATTGGTAATTTTCTTCCAAGCACCAACTAGCCCACCTGTTGCTACTAATCCTGCACCAATCATCTCTGGTCCTGGCAGTTCTAAACCTTTGCTTATGCCTACCCCCATAATTGCAACTGATCCAGAAAGTGCTAAAGCATTTTTTAATCCATAATTTCTGGTCTGTTTTTCTGTCATATCTGGTTCTTCTCTATATTTAACAGATGCGACTATGGCCGAACCACCCAAAAAAGCTATTCCGGCTTTTGCAAGTTTACTAAACTTAGCTTCTGGTGAAATTTTTAAATTATTCTCTAATTTATTGTTTACCCAACCAACTGCTTTATTGCCGGTATCTGAAGTTAATAAACCGGCTGCAGCCACCGCACTTCCACCTTCTATCGCTAACGTAGTAACTCCAGCTATAGCGCCAACAGTCAAAGAGTTTGCACCAGAGGCTATTGCAGAACCCATAGCGCCAAACCTAATTGCTTCATTTAGTGGTGATAGCTCAACTCCAAGCATCGTTACTTCGGCAGAGCGCCTAAGTTTGTGCACGAAACTTGTTGCTGTATCATCTGAAATATCTTCTGAAACAACTTGTGGCTCAGGTGCTAAATTATACTCAAAGCTAGGATTTAATTCATTAACTGACATTTATAAAAATAACCTTTATTAAAAAAACACATCGGGTTCAAAAGTAAACTTTTTAAATTACTTCTTTCCCGATGCGTTTAAACTAATAATGTACTGAGTGCTATTATAGCAAATAACCAAAAAATGTCAACAAAAAAATGCTTCTGTTTTGGATTATATAAAAGTCTAAAAGGACTGTACTCTAAAACTTAAAATTCTCAAAAAGCCTTCTTTTGCCAAAATCCGTTCTTGATGACTTAATTTTTTATTAAACATTAGCGAGGGAGTGATATACCGGCTTCTTTAGCTGTGGCAAGTAGTTCTGCATTAATTTTAAGTAGTTTTTGCTCTAAATTAAGTTTTTTAAATTGTTTATCTGGCAATTGTGCTTTTTGAAAATCGGCTAACATTAAATAAATTTCTTTAATATCTGCTTCTAGAGTAATAACTTTATCTTCAAGACTTATCAAAGAACCTTTAACTTGACGCATATCAGATTTAAGGGTTGATACATCGGTTTTTAGCTCAG
>CAZRVM010000034.1:0-6068 GCA_964603625.1 uncultured Candidatus Saccharibacteria bacterium | reverse complement strand
GTAAATTGAAGGGTACGTGGGGTGACTTCCTAGAAGCTGCTAACACTAAAGCCTTCGGTTGGACTATGAATGGTGCCAACTTCGGACACCAAAAGGACGTTCAACGCCAACTTGACAACTTCCAACTTGGTCAGATCGGTAAAGAGTTCGATCCTATTACTGTAGGTACAGACATTGGTCTTACTATCGCTGGTGGTATGGGTGCTGCTAAACTTGTATCGAAAATCCCTGCCGCACAACGTGTGATTGCCGCCGGGGGAACTGCTTCAAAGGTTCTACCCTTCCTTGCTGACTCAGTAGGTGGTGGTTTAACACAGGAAGCCATTAGCCAAGCTCGTGGACGTGATACTAATATCGCTCAAGACCTAGCAACTGGTACTGCTATCGACGTAGGTGCAAACCTTGTCTTTAAGGGTGCTGGTAAATTCACGAACCTGTTCCGACAGGGTGAGAAATCAGCAGGTGTCGTAGATGACATTCTAAAAGAAGCCGACCCTGCCCGTATCCAACAGGTTATGAAGGTGGACAACAACCTTGCTAACTACCTTGCTCAGGAAACAAACCCTGACGCCGTGAGGGAGGTACTGAAATCTATGGAGATGGACCCTAATATCCAGCTTCCAGATGAAGTACGTAAGAGACTAGAGGAAGAAGGTATTTCCGCCGTCCGTAAGAAGTACAACCAATACGGTGCTGAGTACGATCCTAACGACTCATCTATCAACTTCAAAGACCAATCATTCGCACCAGCTCCACAAGCACCAAAGGCAGAAGCACCACAGGCTACAGTAGCACCAGTAGAGAAGACAGTAGACCCCCTAGAAGCACTAAAAGCAGAGGCTAGGAAGTATAAGAGTGCTGAGGAGTATTTCAGAAGTTTGAATATGAAAACCCCTCTTTGGCAAAACCCAGAACCCAGAAACGTAGGAGTTATTAACCTCAAGGAGATAACTTCTTCATGGGATATGGATTCAAGAACTCCCTACGGCTCATCTAAAAACAACATCAACACACTTTTTGAAAAAGGTACATCTAATGGCAATAAGAAGCTAGAGAACTTTACTGCTGGTAGAGAAGTTAAGAAACCTATCCTAGTAGAGAAAAATCCTGATGGTGCAGGCTATCGTATATTAGACGGCAATAATCGTTTTCTACAGGCAACAGCTAATGGTGATACTCAAATACCTGTAGTATTTAAAGACAATTCTGGTGGCGTTAAACTCACCGACCTCTACAACCAAGCTCACACTGAAACGAAAACACCCACCCCACAAGCACCACAGCCTACATCAGACCCTAACAGAAACTGGAAGCTAAGTAATCAAGTCGATGAGGGCTATCGAGTCTTTAGCGATACCAAAGAGCTTATATCCCAGAAAATGGACGAGTTCACAAAGCTGAACAACGGCAAACCATTCACTCCAGCACAGAAAAAAGAACTGCAACCATTGTTGAAACAGATGGAAGACGGGTTAAATCTAGCTAAGAAGGCTAATACTGAACTTTACTCGGCATCTCCGGCCCCAAAGGGAGAAGCACAAGCCACCCAACCCCAACCCCCCAAGTCCACACCAGTAGATAAGACAGTTGATAATGTATCCGAAAATGGTGGAAACGCTCTCAAAACGGCTCCACAGCCGTCTCTGGGGCTATCGCCTCAAAAAGCCGAAGAAATCGTGCCAAATGCCGACGATGAGACTAAACGAGCTGTTCAGGAAGTTCTTGACAACTTAAATAGTGCTCAAAAGGGATATGATGACGCCGCTAAAATCCGAACCCAACAAAAAGCTGCCCGTATTAGCAAAGCTGACGGTGCCTTTGAAGCTGCTGGTGGTGGTGAAGCTGGTTTCCGTGCCAAACTTGGTGCACTTAAAGGCAAATACGCCGAGTCAGGCTTTAACCCAATTACTGCTTCTGAAAGCACTCAGAACACTATCCTAAATGACATTGAAAGCTCTAGTCTCCGATCATTCGAGAAACTGAACCTCCAAAACGCAATGCGTAAAATCTGGGGTTCTGCTGAGGGCAAGCCTACACCGGGCGAAATTAACATGATCCGTAAGTACTTTGGTGAAGATGGTGACGCAATGGCTAAGGCTATTGAAGACGCTGTAGAAGCCGATCCTAAGACATGGCGTGACCATATTGTAGATATTGCTGGTATCCCTCGTGCTGCTATGGCAAGCTTCGACTTCTCTATGGGGCTCCGACAGGGTGGACAGGTCGCTGTTCGTAACTTCCCTGATTGGGTAAACGCAAACAAAGAGTCGATTAAGTACGTAAAGAACGCTGACTACTTCAAGTCTGAAATGAAGCGTATTGCTGACGATGACGCTTACGAAACTATCGTTGACAAGCTTGGTGTTCGTCTCCCAGCCGTTGAAGGCAACTCTGACGAAATCATGGCTAGTGCCCACATTCTTGAAAAAATCCCCGTATATGGTCGTGGTATCGAAGCCTCTGACCGTGCATATTCTGGTGGACTTACGAAACTTCGTTTCAACATTGCTAAGAAATGGATTGACTCACTTGGGGGTCCTGACGAAGCACTGAAAAATCTGTCTGAAAAAGAACTCCGTGACATCGGTGAGGTAATTAACACCTCTACTGGTTCTGGTGGTAAGAAGGGTGGATTTACTGAGAAAAACATGCAGACGCTGGCAACTACTCTGTTCGCACCTCGTCTATGGGCTTCCCGTCTAAACGCTATTAACCCTGCTTACTACGCTCGACTTTCTCCTATTGCACGACGCCGGGCGGTTGAGAACATGGCTTCATTCCTTGGGGCTGCTGGTGTAGTCGTAGGACTTGCTGACGCTGCCGGAATGGACGTAGAAATGGACCCTCGAAGCTCTGACTTCATGAAGATCAAGACTGGTAACACTCGTTTTGACATCTTCGGTGGACTACAACAGAATGTCGTATTCTTCGCTCGTATGATTACTGGTGAGAAGAAGAACAGCTCAACAGGTGAAATTCAAACTATGGGTGATGGCTTCGGTCAACCTACCCGTCTTGACTTGGCTCAAGATATGTTGCAAAACAAGCTCAACCCTCTCCTTGGCTACGCTGCACGTATGTTGCAATCTAGTGAAGGTGATACTGGCAACCCTAATGACCGTAAAGACCGCTTTGGTGAGGATATTAACGTCGCTCAGGAAACTGGCAAGTTGGTAGTTCCACTCGGTATTCAGGGGCTTGTAGACACCTACAATGACACGGGTGATCCAGTCAAGGCTGCTGCTATGAACATCCCTAACTTCTTCGGTATCGGTACCCAGACGTATGGTGAAACTGCTACTAAGGACCAAAAGACCGACTCAAACGGTAAGATTTCCTTCGGTGGTAAAATCCAAGATAATATGGTACTTGACAACAACGGTGAAGTTATGATGGATGAGAAAAACCGTCCTATCAAGGTCAAGTTCGACAAAAATGCTTCTGAAGTTGAGAAGAAAGCTGCACTTAAAAAGGCTCAAAACGAGGCTTACACTAAGAAGGCTAAATCACTTCTCTCACAGGAAGACGCCGATCTATACGCTACTGGTCAAGCCGACCTTAGCTCTCTGGATGAAACCCAAAAGGCTAAATTCGACCAGATTAAGAAGTGGGTTAGTGACTACGGTAAGGATGTTGACATTCCTAAGAGTGTTAAATCTGACGCTGCTAAGAACTTCTACTCTAAGTACAACACTATGACTAAGAAGGATCAGGAAGCATGGCTCAAGGAGTCTCCAGATGAGAACGCTAAGACTATTGCTACAGAACTAAACAAGCAACGTGTCAAGGGTCTACCTGAATACAAGCCTTCTAACAAACTATCGAAGGCGTATGCGGAATATGAGAAAGACTTGCTCGAACACCCAGAATATACCAACATCGACAAGCAAAACAAGGCTCGTGCCTTCCAGACTAAAGCCTACAAATACAACTACTCTGATGACCAACAGGACATCTATCAAGAGGGTGGTAGCTATGACCTAAAGAGTCTTATCGACGACGGTCAGATTAGCAAAGCCGACCTTGACGCTGCAATTAAGCTTGATGATGAACTGTACGCCTCTGGTCTTGTAGGATCGCTGAAATTCTCTAAGAAGTTCCGTAATAGCTATGGCTACGCTGTCCCAGCTGGTGCAGGTGGAAGTGGCTCCGGCGGTGGTAGAGGCGGTTCAGGTGGCTCTGGTGAGACGAAGAAAGCTTACCTCTCAGCCTACGCTAACACTGGCACTGAGGGCTCGAAAGCCGAAGCTCCTAAGTTCTCTAGCAAGCGACGTACTACTGGTATCAGCTTCAAGGACGTGAGCACACCGAAGAAAAGTAATTCAAAGAAAGTGACTATCAATTTATAGCAAAATATGTTATAATTAAGCTAAAGGAAAAAAACAAAAATGCCTACTCAAAAAGACCCAACTACCTTCGGGTATCAAAACTTCTTCTCGACTACGCTAACTGGTGACATCACAGCCAGTACTTTAACTATTGGTCTGGCAACGGTTCCGTCGCCTACGAGCGGTATTCTGATTATCGAGCCTGACTCGACCTCTAGCCGTGAAGTCGTATTCTACACCTCTAAAGGTGTCTCAAATGTAACCTGTCCTTCTGATGGTCGTGGCTGGTCTGGATCGACTGCTGCTCCCCACTTGACGGGTAGTACCGTAATCATGGCTTCTGTTGATGAGTACTTTAAGGGACTCGCTGACGGTACACTATCTACCGACCCTATTAGGACTGCTCTTGTCTCTAACTTCATCGTTTCTGGTGGTGTTGTCGCACAGAATTCTGGTCTGATCGGTACATTCTCTGACATTGTCTTCTACCTCAACGGTCAACGGTACTCAGCAACCGCTATTGCCAACAAGACCTATACTGCCTCTAAAGACACCTATGTAGACGTTACTGCTGCTTCTGGTGGTGCCGTAACTGTCGCCTACAACGAAGTCGCCAACGGTGCTGCTTCTCCAGCTCTTGCTGCAAACTATATCCGTGTTGCTAAGGTTGTTACCTCTGGTGCTGCTATCACCTCGGTTGTACAGTACAGTACTGACTCACTTGGTAAAACTATTTACCCTGACGCCCCTGTTGCCAAGACCAGTATCCAGTACCCGGACTACTCTAGCGTAGAGACTGCAACTGGTGAAATCTGGATTGATGGACGCCCCGTGTATCGTAAGGTTCTCCGTGGTCAGGTATCACTGGTAAACGGTACGGCTAACATCGCTCACGGTATTAGTGGACTCACATCTGCATGGGAACTCCTACGTATGACTGGTGGTACTAAATATACCTCTGGAAGCAACAACGGTAGTCAGATCATCCTCCACGCTCACCGTGAAGCTGGTGGTAACTGGAACCACATTGATAGTGTCGATACGACAAACATCTCATGGGTTGGATCATTCGCATGGGGTAGCTCATACTACACCGTAATTTTGGAGTATGTAAAGTGATGGAACTCGTCTCGATTATCGTATCAGCCGTATTTCTTGTCATTAGTTCTATATTCTATTTACGATCCCAACTACCAAAACAAACTATCCAAAATCAGAAAGAGCTTATCGAAACTTACGAAAAACGCTTGAAGGCTCTTGAAGATCAAGCCGAACAAGACAAAAAACAACACATCGAAAATGTAAAGGCAATCGCCGAACTACAGGGTCAGATCAAAGTCTATAAAGAACTCCCACTACAGTCTTTAGCCGACTCCATGAAAGAAATTGCTTCTACACAACACCTGATTTTAACAACATTTCAAGCTCCTCAAAAGGTTGAAGAAACCGTTCAGACAAAAGTATTTAAAAACCTATAAAGGAGAATAAAAATGTCAAGACTACCAAACATAACGGGTTTTTATCAAGCCCACTCAAGCAACTACACGCCGGGTCGTGCTAAGCCTATCCGTACTTTTACGGTACACCACTCTGCTGGTTTTGAAGAAACTCTCCGTTACCTATGGGCAAATCCAAATCGTAACGCTTCCAGCACATTCTATGTCAGTGGTTCCGTTCGTGAACAATACGTCGAACTTGAAGACACTCCTTGGACCAACGCTAACTTCGATAGTAACAGCG
>CAZRVM010000033.1:2872-6096 GCA_964603625.1 uncultured Candidatus Saccharibacteria bacterium | reverse complement strand
ATATAAATTTAAGACGGCAAAAAACAACAGATACGCTTATCTGTTGCTAAATCCACCTTTCTTATAAGTTACTTCCCTTTACGGATGATGCTCTCACCAACACATCTGTTATAGGATATGTTTATATTATCACAAACAGAGGTTATTGTCAATATATTTGCACTTATATTTTACTAGTTGTCAACGCTTACGCTTTGTTTGTTTTCAACACTATCCTTGGCGTTTTCAGTACTTATTACTTGTTCTGAAGTTGAGTTTACTTGTGCAATATCTATTTCTTCTAGCAAATGCATTAATGCTTGACCCTTTTCAGAAACATTTTCTATTTCTTGAGCTGAGATAAATGCTTTATTTAAAAGAGAAGTGTTGCCGTTACTTGTATATTGCGTCATTATAAACTCAAATTTTTCTAGTGGTGTAAGTTCTCCCTCGTCTGTTATTTTTATTAGCTCATCAAGTACTTGATTCTTCAAATTTGTATATTCGTCCATAGTCCTCCTTTTTTTAATTTAACTTATGCCTTTAACTAATCTTGGAGTTCTTCCTATAGGAAAAGCCCGTTTTGGAGTTCTTACTCCATAATTTACCCGCATTCGCCTACTACCTAGTGGGTCATATTGCCCACGATTATTTCTTTGTAATCGCTTTTGTAATAGTTTCTTACCTTCTTCAGTAAATTTAAAAGTAGTGATCTTGCCTTCTTGTTTTAACTCATACATTGGTACATCACTTTTATTTTCTGGTGGGAAAGATCGCCTTAACTCCATTTCAATCATACGCGGGTCAACCTTCCAATCAGTAATAATTCCTGAAATCTGAAATTCAATTTTGCTAGCTATTGCATCAAAATCTTCAAGCGATTCTGATGGTATTTCCTCTGGCAAATCATCACTCCGACTTTTATGTCCGCTTGTATTAAAATCGTTCCAAGCCTTACCTATAGATTCATCTCTTAAATAACATGCTAGTAGCCTATCGGTATTAGTATCAATTGTTGCCCCGTTAGCAATAGTTATAGTATCGTCATCATCTGAACCTATTATTTCGTATTCATCAGAAGCAGAGCCACGACTAGCTAACCATGCCCTGACGCCTCTAAGTGAGCCATGTTTTTTACCATACAAGCTCAAATGTAGAGGCGAATCTGCCTTTCTAATTAAATTAACCCTGTGTCCAATTTCAATATCATCAGAGCCAGCACCTGTATATGAGCCAAATCCAAGACTGCCCACAGAAGCCAAAGTAGAAACCCTAATCCCAGAGTTTGCACCCGTAGTCTGAACAGCTACATCAATACCCTTTTCACGAGCTCTGCGCGCTGAACCACGGACACCTTCAAGAAATTGCAGTGCTACAGCAAATCCTGGCAAGCCTTTAGTTTGCTCAATTCCCCATTTTAGCCTACCAATTGCTATGTCGGTACTTGAGTCTGTGACTTGTTCAACCATTTTTCCGATATAACCTTCTGATATACCCCGACCATCAGCATCGTTTCTAATTACTACAACTTCATGATCTGGGTCCATACTCCCTTTTTCAATAGCTCTATTTGTAGAAAGTATTACTGTGTCATACAATTTACGAACAGCCATGCCTATAATCCCTTCATCAACTTCTTCATCAGACCATGCTGTTTGCATTATTGCAATTTTTAAGTGGGGGAATTCAGATTTAGCGCGCTCAATTGCATCTAAAGTCTTTTTAATCTCTGCTTGACTTTCTGGTGTTGTAGCGTCACTCGCCTTCCAGTTTACATGTAATAAAATCGGGTTATCGGCTGTATCAGTTTCTGGTTGTTGACCATATAGACTCAGCGTAGTGTAAATATTTTCGCCCTCAAACCCACCAACCGGTATAGCTATTATTGCATTTGTTTCTGAATCAATTGAAGATAACTCTGGCGTATTATCAACAATATCTTCAATTGCTTTTACATACCCTTTGCCTTTATTGCGTTTTAAGACTTTTTCGTACCAGTTTACCGCTTCACCAGTTGGTATTCGTGCTCTTGGATTATTAATTAATTCTGGAATTGTGTCTCTTATTACTTCCTCAATTAACTCTGGGTTATGTATACCATAGTTACCATATTCTCCATATGCATAAGGTTGCCGGCGTTCATCTCTAAGCCTCTCTAAACCCCTACGGGCATAAAACGGAATTACTGGTGGAGCGTCAACCAATGGTTGCGCGTCATATGTAATAACTTGTAACGAAGTGTCTGGTGGTTTAGGTGATAGCACAGTATCATAAATAGTTTTGTATGAATCCACATTGTAGGTAAATGGACCTGGGTTATTTGTGCCAGGCATTGATGCAAGTGGCACCACATTCTCGCTACCATTTGGATTGATTTGACCTGTGTTATGCAATACCTCAAATACGCGCCCTTTGAATACTCTTTTTCCTCCATCCATACTAAACAACTGATGAGCAACACTAGATTTTGGAATTATTGCAACAACACGACCATCAGGCATTATTTCTATTGGAAAATTAAAAGGCATTGCTTGAGTGCCTTGAGATATTGATACGCCTAAGCTCAACTTACCTTGAGCTGCAAGTTCTAATGGGTTTACCAGGTAAGCCCCCTGAAACGAACCATTAGGGGTCATTCTACTCACATCAATCACCACATCACCTTGTCCATTAAACCAAGATCCGTTAGCACCCCCCGCATCAGCTCTAAGCTCATTTAAATCAAATTTTGGAGATGGAGTATTGTTAGCGGCCCATAATTGCCTATGAATAAACTTAGTTTCAAAGAAATGATCTTTAATAACATCTTGTGGCACGCTTTTTGTAACGGTGGTTGTTTCTGTAATAGTATGGGGCGTTTCACTAAAAACTAAACCTTTTGCTTTTAAGTCAACTAAGGTTTGGTCATCAAAGCTTCCATCAAAATTTAGACCAACATCATATGCTTTTGTGCCATCTGGGTTTAAAATTTCAAATTTGCCTGGCGCAAGTTGATGTAGCTTAAATTCTTCGGGCAGAGTAACTCTATTATTGCCCAGCACCTCTGTAACTGTTTTTCCAGACAGGGTAGGGGTTGTTAGTTTATCGTGTACTCCGTATCCTGCTTCTACTAGCTGGCTTCTAGTAGCCTTAGTTAGCATTCCGCTTTGGTCATACTCTAATTTTATTTTTTTACCATTACCAGCTTGCTCAAGTATCCAATTACCAGATGAATCTTGTTTAGGGCTAATACCCACATGTTCTGC
>CAZRVM010000033.1:1513-2772 GCA_964603625.1 uncultured Candidatus Saccharibacteria bacterium | reverse complement strand
TCTACCCTAATTGCAGCATCATTCATTGTATCAAAACTAGTTCTAATTTCATCAATAGATGTTGTTGTTGCATCCACTAAACCTGCGTCTATCAACCAAGAAACTCCACCTTTGGCTTCTAAATAACGGCTTAAAGCTGCAGAAGTATATAGTGCACTTGCTTGCAACTGCAACCTTTCGTCACCTATAGTCTCTGGCGAAGTGTAGTCAAATAAATCTATACTTTCATCGTCTGATATTCTGTCTCTGGTTTGTATTTCCGATACCACCAATAATACCTGCATGAATTGCTCAGGTGTTAGATCATTTAATTCTCTTAGGCCTCTGTCATCTTCAGCACCAAAAAGTCTATTCATGACTTCCGTTGCGTCAGTCGCAGAAATTGTTTGATACCTTGTAGCTTCAAGTCTTTCTCTGCGTTTTGAGCCTGAAGTAATTTCAAGTCCTGAAGCTCTTTCGCGTAAGTGGTGTCGCCTCTCATCTTTGGCAACCTTTGATTGACGCCTATACCCAATTATTGCACTAGTAATAAAACCAATCCCCACCATTTTTAAAGCCTTTGAAGTAGCAATATTTTCAGTTATCTTACCAACAGCAGCCATAGCAGAAACTGCGGTTACTAAGGTAGTTTCATTAACTAATCCACCATACCTCGTACCTTGTAGCCTGTCTATTATTTTATCAACTCTATCGTAATGAGCTTCTGTTTTAGCGTCTGTTCTAATTTGACCTATATCTATTACAGCGTCTGCTAAAATTGCTTCTACGCCTAAATCATGACTTACTCTACTTCTAACAACTTGAGCTATTTCTAACAAATTATCAGCAAATAAGTCACCTTCACCTAGGTATTCTGGATTATTAATTGCCAGTACTTTTAATGCCAGGTTTTTTGCCTCTTCAAAGTTATCGTCATCTAATGTGCCATCTACATAAAGCTTAATTAATTCTGTAATCTTATTTCTTATTTCAACAGACTGAGGATCCTCTTGCTCAGTAATACGACGGTGAGTTTCGCCACTGCCTGTTGCCAAAAAGTCATCTATATTATCATGAGTAATCTTCTTTACCACTGACTGAACTGTTGCATCCATATCCGCTTGAGTCCCACCAGTAAAAACATGAAGATTGCCCTCATCTATTGCCTGCTGTCGTAGTCTCACTTTGTTTCTTTGAAACGGTAAAGCTTGAAAAGCCCCTCCATGCCAGATTTTTTTCAAAAATCCTCTAAAGCCCCTCTGAGTAGTTTCTCTATCTTT
>CAZRVM010000033.1:0-1413 GCA_964603625.1 uncultured Candidatus Saccharibacteria bacterium | reverse complement strand
CATCAAATGTCCAGGGCTCTTGGCCAATAGAGGCTATGGCTGCCAACCCAACCCCATCTTCGCTGTCAGGATCCATAGCTTCGGGGTTGTCTGCTAGAGCTTTAGCTACATCTTCTGGAGTAGATGGTCTTAATTCTCCACTACTGGCGTGCACGCTTGTTGATATATCGCCAGCTGCTCCTTTGAGTATTGGGTCTTTATTTTCGTCATCTTCTGGTGGGTTTGAAGTGGTCGAACCTAAATCATCTACCAAACCATTTTCTAGTGGCTTTCCCCAAAATTCATCATGTGCTTGAGTGTGGGCATCAGATTCTGACATTCCACCTGCAGTTAATTCTTCTACACGCTTGCTTATAGCTTCGCCAATTTTTTTACGAGGGTCGTCATCTGAGGAAGTAGATTCTGGTGGTTCGGGTGGTTCAGATATTTTTCGTTGTTTAGGCGGATTCGGTTCTGGTGGAGGAGTGAAGCCAGAATCATCATCTCTTGATTTTTCGCCAAAAGTATAGGGTTCTTGAGCCATAGACGCAATCGCCGCAGGGCCTATTGACCATTCGTCGTTAGCATCCATTACTCCAGGATTCTCCCTAATTGCTCTTTTTACATCTTGAGTTGTTACAGGTCTAATTTTATCAAAATCTTTAGGGCCCCAAAATTCCTCTATAGCTTTAGTGCTTGCCTCACTTCGGCTCATTCCACTTTTAACCATTTCATCTGTTCGTTCTTGTAATTCAGCACCTATTTTAGCATATGCATTATCTAGTAATTGCACATCTTCATCGTCTACGCTTTCTGCCGCGATATTAGGTTCTGTCTCTGTTTGAGTTCGTACCCCTATACTTTCTGCTTGATGCGCAAATGCTTCAGCTTGCTCTTCAAAATTACCATTAGCAATAGCTTCTCTTTTTAGTTCTTCTAGCGCTTGTACATCTTCTTGGTTCGGAATATCTACATGTTCTTGCATTTTTATTAACTCATTAAATGCTTAAATAAGACCTCTTAAATCTGGTCATAGTTTGGATGATTATTTCTTTTACAGGCAAATTACAATCTTCAAAAAATGTAGTTAATTTTTCTTCATCTGAATTATCAACTAATTTTTCGAACTCTGAAAGTTGTGATTCGCTAAGCTCACCAATTAAAGATCTTAAAATTTGTTCTTCAAGACGCTTAATAAGATCTTCTATAACCTGATTTTTCGTATCTTCGTCTATCCCTTTTAAATCTTTTTGTTTTACTATGTCTGTTACAAATACCCTTAAAGCTTCTTTGTTCATCTTTAGCCCTATTTATTAACTATTAATAACTATAAGCATCATGGTGTATGTTGTCAATAAAATTATCTATAAATTTTAAGGTTACACCCCTTTGAAATTCTCTGGTAATAGTGGTTGTTTATTAAAACTAAAACCG
>CAZRVM010000032.1:0-6118 GCA_964603625.1 uncultured Candidatus Saccharibacteria bacterium | reverse complement strand
TGGAGGCGCGTACGGGTAACGCTCCCGTCTAACAGGTTTTGCAGACCTGTACCTAACTTCTCGGCCAACGCGCCGTGGCTGATACTAGGTTATTTTAACAAACTAGGTATAGAAAATACAGAAGCTCTTCGCTTAGCTATAGCAAAATCTTCTGTTATTTGATCTAATTCAAAAACTGGAGCATCTACTCCAAAAAATCTTACAGCTTGGTTGCCAATTTGTCTGTATCTACTAGCCCATTCAGACTTTTGCGGTGTAGCAACTTCAGCAATTACCTTAACTAGCCCACTTTCAACAAAAGTTAGAGTTAGTAATCCTTCTCTCCTTATGTCTCGTGAATCTTTTTCAACACCATCTTTAAAACTTGGGCCAATTGTTAGTTTATTTCCTTCAAAAATACCAGAAACTAAATCGTATGCCGCTAGTTCATTGCTAGGCAGTTCTATAGAGCCAGCTTGAGCTGGAATTTGATTATTTCTAACTTTTAAAGCAGCTTCTTGAGGTGAATTTGGATTTAGTTGCCCAATATCAAGGATTCCCTTTTCAATAGCTTGAGGGCAGAAAAAATAAGCCTCCCTAGAATCTGGGCTGGCAAACTCGCCTACTTGATAATTGTTTTTAAAACGATTCAACATAACTCCTTTAAAATATTAACCTAAACTGAGTTTAAGCTTATTAAAAAACATAAGCTTATATTTTAGCATAAGTTTAAAACATTTTCAAGCTTTTTCGCTACTAAAAATGTTAGTTTTTTTATATTATCTAGATTTATTAATAAATTCTAATAATGCTTGAGCTTTAGCTGGCTCCATTTTGCTAGTTTGTAAGGTCTCATTATATTCAGTTGGAGTTAGTTTAGTTTGGAGTAGTTTACCCTGTTTAAAATAATGTGTTAATATAATCCCTCGTTCTGTCCCAGGCCACTGCGTTTGGTCAAAATATAAATTACCTAGCCCATAGTAAATCATTTTGTCTTTATATTGTTCATAAATTTGGGGTTGATGCGCTTGCGTGCCAATTACCATATCGGCCCCTAAATCTATGAGCTTACGAAATGTTTCTTGCTGGCCTACAATTGGTAAATTGCAGATAGGAAACTCAAGGTAGCCATCTGGGTAGGCATAACACTCGTTATACTGCACGTCAACAATTACAAATTGTGCTTGTTGTTTAGCAGTCTGGATGTCATTTTTAATATTATCAAAATCAAACGGATTTGCTCCAGCACTATCTGAGGTTGCAATGGCCCCACCAGCCGGTGAGTCTGCGCGGTTATAGCCTAAAAATGCCACCTTAGAACCCTTTGTATCAGCAATATAAAACTTTTTTGCCTCATCCAAATTAAGCCCTCCACCAAAAGTTTGTAAACCAAGACTATGATACAAATTAATAGTATCAGTATTAAATTGCCTGCCCACATCATTATTGTGATTGCCGGTAAGCTCAACCAAATCTACGCCACTAGCTTTTATGGTTTCTATGAATCTTGGGTCAGAGCAAAACACAGCATCGTTATATTGGCAATCTGGTTTAAATGAAACTTCGTTAGAAATATGTGTTAAATCTGCATCAGCTAAAAAACTTCCAATTTTATAACTGAAATATAGTGGGTCATTTACTTGATTAAGCTTACGGAGCATTAACCGTGTAAGGGCCGTCACGCCACTCATATTAACTTTATAAATATTATCTTTGGAAAGATTTTCTATAAATTTAAGGTTATCAAGTTGGGCTAACCCCTCGCCTGCAAAGTTTACAACTCTAAAGATTGCACCCGATGTAAAACTATCTAAATAATATTGCTGGTTAAAAGCAAGTAATTTTTGTTTTGCCGTAAGCTCATCAATTGGCATTATTTTAACTTTAGTACTGTTTAGGTCTAGGTTATTACTGCTTGTAATTTTTTCTTGATTTATGTTCAAAAATTTAGCAATTTCTGGCACGACATCTGGGTTTATTTCTGAGCTTACCTCAACTTGTGAATTTACAAGTTCTTCATTTTTTACAGATTGGTTTGGCGAGTACAACCCAGTTGTTAAAACATACACCGCAATTACTTTGCTAGGGTTATCAGCTGTATCTTGAGTTTTTACAGATACAGTTATGTCGCTATTTAAATTAATTTTTTGTTCTTTGAATACCTCACTTATTTTATCTTTTTCTGCTTGTGTTACCGAAGCGTCAAATTTTAAATCAAACTTATTTTTTGTTACTTTATTTTTTAATGTATCTTTTTTAAAAAAGAAAAATAAACAAAAACTCAAACCTATTAACAAAACTATTATAAGCAAGGTTCTAGCCTTTAGTTTAGAACTTCTTCTCCCCCTAAGCTTATACATAAAGACATTATACAACATGTATTATTTATAAATTATTACCGACCGCCACCCATCGACTAACAAACTATTAATTTCTAAATTTAGTGTAATCATGGTATTGCTTTAAGAAAAACTTATTATACATTTGTGAAATAATTGTCTAAAATTAGCATATGGGTTTTACTCTTAGCAGTTTAGGTGATTCATATACAGCCTTTTGTTATAATAGCGGAATCGAATACCCCTATCTAAATACGCTTTGGGGTGATTTTCAAGTATTTAATGCTCCTGAGGGTTTTGGCGGAGCATTTGGTGATTACAACTTTGTTGGCTTAGGAGATAATAGAAAAGGACATGTAAAAAACACTGATCCTCATTTAGATGGAGTGTTTTCTAGAGAGTTAACTGCTCATTTACCAACTGCCTATCCATACACAAAATTGTCTGAAGCTGCTATTGGTGGCACATTGGCATAAGATTGGTCTGGTTTTATACCATCACCATATATAGTAAATGTCGGTAGCGGATTCTGGGCAGGTTTAGCACCACAATTGTATGCAGCTAAAAATAATCGTCCTATTTTATTTTTTACACTAGGTGGTAATGAAATATTATCATCAATTAAAATCTTAAATGGACACGTGTTAGATGATAACGCTTTTTTTGATGGAACTTTAATGCCCCAGATAGAAAATGATTTAAAAAACATCATTGATTATGTAATGTGGCTAACTGGTGGCAATCACAATACTGGCTTACCGGGATCTGCAGAAATTGTAATTGCTAGTTATGCTAACTTTAGTGTTCAAGATTATGATGGTAGTTCGTTAACAAAATTTTTATACAGATCAAATGATTACTCCGGAAACTGGAATACAGCAATCTGGTGTGCTGATGGAATAGGAGCATATAAAGACTTCTTTTATAATACAAATGGAAATAAAGGTGAGGAAATATACGGACCATCAGACACATTAGCAAACGATGCGGTTCATCAACTTGCTGATATTATCTGGCAAGATAGAGGTTTTGGACCTGTAGTAAATAGATACCAAGCATATGATGGCTATAACCCTTATATACCTCATTATTATAATCCATATTATCCAGTTCCTAGCTCTTGGATGGGCCCATGGGAAGAAGCACTTTGGTGCAAACCATCAACTCCCGATATAATGCTTACTGGAAAAGAGTGGCAATATTTGACAAATAATTCTGGGCCATGGGGGCCTGCTGGAACCATAATTAACGCATGGGCTTTTGCGTCACAAAATGTAACAGATGTAAAAATAAACACTTTGTTTAGAAAACTAGATACGGTTTATCAAAATATAGAAACTTGGGCAGAGGCTAAATATCGTAAAAATGCGGTTATATATTGCCCAGTATGGAAGGCAGTGCCAAATCCATTAAAGCCAAGTACTCCAGAAGAATATAGAAGTTGGCCAAGAAATTTATTTAATGACTCTATACATCTTAATCAGGATGGCTGGAACTTATGGACAGACGCCATTTTCAACAAATGGTTTCCTCGTTCAACTTATATTCCTCAACTAAATACTGTTTCTACATTTTCTGGATTTATGTATTAATTTTAAATATATATACTGCCTTAAATTAACATTTTCCAAAAACTAATTAAAAATTAATTTTAAAATTGACCAGCTTTTAAACATTAATTATACTTAAGGTAATTATGAGGATATTAATTTCAGAGTTAATTAACAATACTACTCTTTTAAGGTTGGCAATAAATGGCTAGGCTACCGATTCCAGATGGTGATGTTGGAACTTGGGGTAATGTCTTAAATGAATTCTTACTTGTTTCGCACAACAATGATGGCACAATAAGAAGTAACGCAATTCCTAATGGAGCCATAGGAGCAACAGGTGCTTCCGGAGTGGCTGGACATCCTGGAGCAACGGGAGCAATAGGCTCAGCTGGACCAGTTGGTCCTCAGGGATCTATAGGACCTGCTGGGCCTGCTGGGCCTATTGGCGCGACTGGAATTCAAGGTGCAACAGGAGCTGGGGCTACAGGTGCAACTGGAGTAGCAGGAGCGACAGGTACTGCTGGCACAAGTACAATAGTTAACCTTGTAGATGCACCTACAATAGCCACAGATGCCTCACTTGGTAATTATTTTAGGGTAACTTTAGGTGGTAATAGAACTCTTGGCGCACCAACAAACCCAACAGATGGTAAAAAAATAATCTTTGAGTTTACTCAAGACGCAAATGGTTCAAGAACCTTATCTTACACTGTAGGAGCTGGTGGTTTTGTATTTGGAGTTGATATTTCTAGCGGTGTACTCTCAACCGCCCCTAATACTAAAGATTTCTTAGGCGCATTTTATATTAGTTCAACCGATAGATGGTATGTTACCTCATTTATTAGAGGTTACTTAAATTAAATGGCGTTTACTTTAAGTTCTATTGGCGATTCTTATACTGCTTTTTCATATAATTCTGGTAATGAAATAGCTGCGGTAGACACTCTTTGGGGAAATTTTAAATTATATAATGTAGCAGAAGGTTTCGCTGGTGCATTTCCATCAGCTAGTGGCTTTTTAATTGCAATTGGAGATCTAAGAAAAGGTCATATTCCGGGGGGAGTATTTAGTCAAGAGCTAACAGCAAGACTGCCAGTTAGTTACCCTTATAGTAAACTATCTGAAGCTGCCGTTGGCGGCAAAACAGCTGAAGAATGGTCTACAACTATTCCTGGCCCTTACATAACTACCCCTTCATCAGGTATGTGGGCGGGATATGCACCCCAACTTTATAACGCCAGAAATAATAAACCTGTAGTTTTTTTTACTTTAGGTGGCAACGATATTTTTTACCAAATAAGAAATCAAAATGGACATATGGTTGAAGATAATACTTACTTTGACGGTACACTTATGCCAGCAGTAGAGCAATACCTTAAAAATATTGTAGATTATATAATGTGGCTAACTGGGGGCAACCCAAGCATTGGCTTGCCGGGGTCAGCCGAAATTGTTTTGGCAAGTTATGTTAATTTTAGTGTGCAAGACTATGATGGCAGTACAGTTGAAAAATTCTTTTATACTAGCAATTATACTTTGGGCAACTGGAACAACGCCATATGGTGTGCTGATCAAATTGGGGCATATGCTGATTTTTTTAAAAATGCTGGAAGTTCTTCGCCAAACGATAGTTTTGCAGATGATGCTCAACATAGAATCGCTGATCAGCGCTGGCGAGACTTAAGTTATGGTAGCCCTATTCACAGAGACTGGTTTTGGCATGCAATAGATAGGCCTAATCCACCATTCTATTATAATCCTACTTATCCTTTTTTTGGGCCAGCTGCACCTTGGGAGCAATCTGTTCCAACGCTTCCAGTGAGTGGTGCTGATTGGCAATATGTCACCACATCAGCAGGTCCATGGGGTCCAGCGGGCACTGTAATGCATGGCTGGGGTATGTCGGGACGCAATGTAACAGATGTAAAAATTAACACTTTATTTAGAAAGCTAGATACGGTTTATCAAAATGTAGAAGCGTGGGCAGAAACTAAATATCGTCGGAATGCAGTTATTTATTGCCCAGTATGGAAGGCCGTTGCCAACCCTGCTAAGCTAAGTACACCAGTAGAATATAGAAGTTGGCCAAGAAACTTATTCAATGATTCAATTCACTTAAATCAAACTGGATGGCAGTATTGGCTTAACGCTATCTTTGACCAATGGTTTCCTCGCTCAACTTACATACCGCAACTAAATACAGTATCTACTTTTTCTGGTTTCATGTATTAGTTTTTTCAGGTTAAA
>CAZRVM010000031.1:0-6266 GCA_964603625.1 uncultured Candidatus Saccharibacteria bacterium | reverse complement strand
TAGATTTCACAGAAATAAGTTCCTATATTGCAGTTTGGCAAATCCAAAACCCAGACAAAATTTTACCCGCACTAACAACAGCACTTTATGAATTAAAATAATATGCCGAAACTTAAATGCTAATGTATTTAACTTGTACTTGAAATATATCTCTCATTGTTAAATTCTGATTTACTCATTAAAACTTACGCCAAAGCCAACAAGTATGAAATAATGTATTATTATAGATAATGACGCATGATATGCCATTTAACACTGGTAATGAAAGTACCCTAGAGCTTATATTTTATGCCATTTTTATTCTTGTAACTTTGTTATATGCAAAAAGAAGAATACTTTTTGGAAAAACTGGATTAATAAAATCTAACTATTTAAGTGAAGCTTCTCTTGTTATGTCTTTTTATGTTCAAGGCTATAAACTCCAACCCATAAAAAGAAGTACGATTCAAAATCTTACCTTTAATATATTCTTAACTTCAGATGAAAACTCTAAAAAATATGGGGGACCAAATACCGAACCTGGAGTGTTTCTTTATAAGTTAGAATTACCGTTTTTTTCTAGTGGCCATATTATTGGTATTAGCAAAAAAAGTAAAATTGAGCGATTCTTTTTAGAGTCATACCTTGAAGCGAATGGGCTGGTTGAAATTAATCTAGAAGGTAATTACCCTAACTATTTCAGTATTTATGCTTCACCTGGTCAAGAGGTTATTTCTCGCTACATATTAGATCCAAAAGCAATGGCTTTTACGATAGATTATTGTACTAACTTTTTTTGGGAGATAATTGGTGACGAAATGTATTTTGTAAATACTCAATCAATTAAGGGTGAATCAAATATCTTGCAAGATAGCATCAAGTTTGTTGAGCAGATTAGACCAGCAACCGCAGATTCCGCCAATAATCAAAAGCTCGTAAAGCATGAAGCACCCTATGGCGAAATTAGCAACAAGCCCTTAGATTGCCCAATATGTAAAACTACAATGACTGTTACAAAATATTGGTATGCTTGCAAGAATCAACACGGCATTCTGATACAAGGCAAAGATTTAATAAATATAAAGAAAGGCAAATTAAAAATTAACGAGTCTGCCCAAGCTTCAACTAATCATAAAACAATAATCTGTCCTAACTGCAAACAAGAAATGAAACCTGTTAACTATCTACAAAAAGGAATAATTATTGACTCTTGCATTAACTGTGTGTTTCGCTGGCTTGATGCAGGAGAAGCAAAAAAACTAACTCAACCAAAATATTAAAGTAGACTTACCAAAAAACTTATCTCATCTCAAGTTGAGTTAGTTTGGGCTGAAAATCTGTATCATTTTTCTAAACTTTTATAAAAATTAGTTGTAACTACAGTTTACGGAGCCTACTTCTCATGTTGCAAAGGTCTTGTATGTATACAAAATAGTTGTTTTTTTATTCTTTTTATGCTATAATAGCAATAATGAACCGGGATGCGACTTCACTAGACCTTAAACAGATGCACATACAAGGTCGCTACGAATACGTTCCTACCAATACGGCCTATCTTTCGTCTGAACTAGCTCGTCCTCAGGACTTATCTCTCCTTGTAGATCATTTTGACAGGGGGCACACTAGTTTACGAGATGTTGGCAATATGGTTACCGCACAGCGCGATGTAATTCTTGAAGCATATCAATATGATACTTTAGATAATCTTGAAGAAATATATCCAGGTATAATCTCCCAACCTGTTCGCAACCTACACGAAAGAGTTACTTTTGGAGAGAAAGACCAACCCATAGGTCATAATTTTTTTGTAAATGCAACTGGTTTTATCGAAGCAAACTTGCCCTGGGCAAGGCAATTTGATGAACTGATTCACGATCGTACAGGTCTCTCAATTCGTGATATTGCACTCTCAAGTAATTACACTGATAAAGACCAACTTTTAGCTACAATTACAGATAATCCTAATAAATCACTTGAAACTTCACTAGCCGTTTATTTGGCTGGTCGTTCACTTGCTGGAGAAAATTATTTAAAACAAAATTACGAAGATGTATTAAATTACACAAAAGATCAAGTTTTTTCAACATCGCAAAAAATAGCAACAACAACTGGCTTACGAGCAGATATGTTAAGTAGACTATCCCAACAATTACAACGGTCAACCTTTGGTAGCTTTGACCACCTAGTTGGGTTAGTGACTTCCGATAATAGTGGTGCTACGGGAGATTATGTTATTGGTACACTGCGTGTAGAAGTTCATTTTGATGGTAATGTAAGATCGGCAGAAAAACGCACTAAAACTGAAGCATTTCATATTTTATCACACGAACTACACCATGCAGGTTCAGCTCAAACAATAGACGGCAATAGATGTGGCTTACAAATAAATGGTCAAGGTTTAGAGGCTAACGAAGGAATGACAGAATACCTAGCACAGCTATCAGCTGGCTGCCCTGACATTAGAAGACTTCCAAATGGCAACATTAATATTGAAAGAACAATGTCTTATGCCAAGCCCGTAACTGCTATTATTTCGCTACGCCAACAATTTAAAAACGGTGCAAACAACCATTTTGCCACACTTTTTAATGCCTATCATGGTGATGTACGAAGCCAAGCTCAACTAGAGCAAGCATTAGACGCTTTTTACCAGCTAGATTCAAGCTTATAAATAAGCTTTCTAGTCTAAAGAAATAAAAAAAGCGGGGAGAACCTCATAAAATATGCAAAGGGTTTTCTGGTCGGGTCGCGTTTCGGCAAAAGCCGAAACAGACGGCGTGGCTCGGAGCGGCACGGCCGCTCGCGCTTCGCGCAATCCAAAACAGAGTAAAACCTGTTATAATTTTCATAAATGGTTGAAACTCTAAACAGACCAGAACACCCTGAGCATTTTGACGTTCATCACGAGAACGGCGAGGCGTTAATGTGTATGTCTAGTGGTGGCGAGTGTAGGGTTTTGGTAGAAGTTATGGCAGGTTACTCACCAGAGGAAGAGCAGCAACTTATATCATCTACAACTTCTGTCCTAGAAGCCATTGACCGCTTTACTGGCGGCAGGGCTGCCGACATTTTTACCGGACTTCATATAAAAATTGGCGAAGATGTCGCAGAGGGCGGCGCAAAAGCAATTGCCGAAGAAAATCAGGTACTACTAAACGGCCGAAAAATGCTATTGAGTGTTGCTGAAATGAAGCAAGTAAGCGGTGTTTACAGTGATGATGAACTTGCCGGCTTTCCCGATGAACACCAACCAGGTGGCGCATTGGAATATACGCTTGTTCACGAAATCGGACACATTCTTGACGGGCAGACTAAAACCGGCGAAGCCTATCATCGCGTTACAGCTGACGAAAGCCCCACTAAATACGGACGAGAAGCCGACCAGTGGCATAGTGATAACAAAGACCACGAAGCATTTGCAGAGGGTTTTGCACACGCAGTTTATGGTATGCCGATAAGCGAAACAATGGAAACGACTGTTCGCGAAACCATAGACGCGAGGGCGCAAGAAATTGCCAAGAGCCAAACAAATGCTGTTGAAACTGCTGGGGTAGACTTAACGCCCCTCAGAGATATGTCGCGAGAACAACTTTCAGAGTATTTTGACAGCGGAAATATACACAACGGCTCTCATTTTATGTCGTCAATCGACAACGAGAAATACCAAGAATTATGCGAAACAGACCTGAAGGAAGGGATAAGATTTTTGAGGGAAAAATGGAGTGAATATGCTGACCGTGATTTTATACAAGGTTTTGCTTTAATCCATTGGGTCGGTAACTCAGAAGACGGTATAAGTAATCTGGAACAATTACTCGGCGATAGTCGTCACGAAGTTGAAATATCAACGCAAGGGTATCAAGATGATAAATCCCTCGTAGATAATCCTAGATGGTTAAAAGCCAAATTCGGCGTGCTAGTAGACGGACGGGTGAATTTGGCGAGCAACGAGGACATACAAACAAACCAGTGGCACGGCTTACAAGAAGATGACGTTGTTAAAAGGCGTAAATATACCGAGTGGGCTAACCGTCTGATGACAAATGAAGAAAACTGCGTGTCGCCATATGAATTTACGGTAGATAACTGGAAAGCAACCGGAATTGTTATTGACCCCGATACACCAGACATAGAAAAAGTCATTGCACTTGCAAAAGAACACGGCTTGCCCGTAATAGATACCCAGAACAATGACTTATTCGTAAAACAGACCGAAGACCCAGCCGTTCCTGCGCCTTAGCGCAGACGACCCGACCAGAAACACCCTTTTCCAAATTAAAAAATCTCGGCGGGGGAAATCTCAAAAAATATGCAAAGGGTTTTCTGGGCGGGGCGCATTCCAGCTTTGCTGGAATAGGCGGCGGGGCTTTGTTCAACAAAACCTTTCCTCTAAATAGATTCTAGTTTCATCAAAGAGTTTGATATTGGTGGGCGAGGAGAGACTCGAACTCTCAAGGATTGCTCCACGCGATTTTGAGTCGCGCGCGTATACCAATTCCGCCACTCGCCCCAAAAGGCCTTAACTCCTAGACTATTATATAACAACTTAATCTGTTAAACTAGGCTTATTGCGATAGCACTTTTGCTTGCAATAAAAGTATTTATATAAACTATGACCAATCAGGACAATTCAAAATCTAACCAAGACCCAGCCGTGGATTTAATTCGTTCACGAATAGCTGAGATTTTTGGTGACGAACTTCCAAAAAAAGCACCCGAACCAACTCAACAGAGCCAAATTACGCCAAGTATTAAAACTAATACAGAACCAAACATAGAATCTGAAATAGAACTGATTGACCATACAACAAATATACTTTCTAAACATCAACTTTATATGAAACAATTAAACGAATCTGGAAAACCTTTACCAGAAATTCAAACCCTTTGGCACGCATATTATCAAAAACTATCAGATCTTGAAAAATACCAAGTTTGGCAAGAATTTTATACTACTAATCAACCCCAAACTCTAAAAACTCATGAAGCACCAAAACATTTGAGTCAGCCAAGCTCGGATAAATCAAATCAACCAATAATAAAGATATACGATCAACCAAAGCCAAAATCTAAACTTAAAAAATCTAAAAAAACTATCGCAGAAGCTAAAAGAAAAATACATAATACCGTTTCAAAAAAACCAAGAGTAAAACTTTCGGCAAAAGACAATTTTAAATCTTTATTATTTGGTTTGAGTATGGGTCTGATTGTGTTTGTTGTGTTATTGTTTAGCTTTTTTAATGAAAGATTTATCGCACCTTTTATCACACCAAGTAAAAATGTTAGTAGTACACCTATAATTATTGATCCTAATTCAACATCTGCTGGCCCAGAAAATTATGTAATTATACCAAAAATAAATGTTGAGGTACCAGTGGTTTATAATGTTGCCAGCAATCAAGAAAATGATATTCAAAAAGGGCTAGAAGATGGTGTAGTCCACTACATTACAACCCCAAATCCGGGCGAACAAGGTAATAGCGTAATTGTTGGGCATTCCAGTAATAACATACTTAATAAAGGAAAGTATAAATTTGCATTTGTACTCCTAAATAAACTAGAAGTAGGTGATACTTTTTCTATGACCAAAAATAGTAAACGCTATGTTTATAAAATTTATAAAAAAGAAATTGTAAAACCAACTGATGTTTCTGTACTTGGAAGTGCCGAGAAAAATTCTACCGTAACCCTTATTACTTGTGACCCTCCAGGCACTTCAATTAATCGGCTAATTGTAGTAGGAGAACAAATTTCGCCAGACCCAATTACTAATGTTGCCAGTACTGCCAAACCACAAACCAGCCAACCAACAATTGTACCTGGTAACTCCCCAACATTATGGAGTCGGTTAAAAGGTTGGTTATTTTCTTAAAACTTTAAAAAACTATTTTAAGCTATAAATCAGATACTAATAATTTAGTTTGGACTAATTTTGCTTTTCCATCAGCATCGGCAGGGGTTAGTGTAAAAGCATTTTCATAATCTCTATCAAACATTACATTAGTGGCTGAATCAATTGGCATAAGTTTTTGAATGTTTATGCCGTCAAAATCAAATACTATAACTGTCTTATCTGTAGATGTAGCCAAACGATGACCATCCATCCATTTAACTGGCCTGTCATTATCAAACTTTTCGTTTATTGTGTACCTAAACAACCTAACTGTTTCAAGGTCCAAAACTGCAAAATTTTGGTCAGATTGTACGGCTATTTTACTTGCGTTAGCTGAAAATGAAACTTTTTTTGGTTGATTTATTATTATTGTCCGAGCAAAAACTGGTTTTCT
>CAZRVM010000030.1:0-6269 GCA_964603625.1 uncultured Candidatus Saccharibacteria bacterium | reverse complement strand
GTGTGCTAGGAACATTGATAAGTCAACAAGCTAGTAATAAACCAAATAAAATTGAAAAAGGTAGTAAGAAATAAGATGAAGAGACCAAAACCATTTGAAGGTTTTAAAAAATTTGTAGATAAGCGAAATCCAGTAATTAAAGAAGTTCTTAAAGAACCTACAGCTGGTGGTATAGTGTATCGTAAAAAAAATGATGGTATAGAAATTTTGTTGATACAAGACGCTAAAGATCGTTGGACGATTCCTAAAGGTCATATAGAAGAGGGCGAAGAAGCTAAAGATACAGCAGAGCGAGAAATTAAAGAGGAAACTGGTTTAAAAATTGTGCGGGTTTTAAATTGGCTTGGAAAAATTAATTTTAGGTATCGACGCCAACAAAGTTTGGTGCTAATGACAACAGATATTTTTTTGGTTGAAGCTAAGGGTGATACTGACGACCTCAAGCCAGAAGAGTGGATGAATGGAATTAAATGGTTCAAAGCTAGTGAAGCTTTAGATAAAATTGAATACGAAGATATTGAAAAAATAATCTTACTTGGCTTAAATAAGATTAGGAAAATGGCATAAGTTATTTATGGACAAAGCAATTTATATAAATTTTGCTAAAGATAATTTAGGCATAGAGTTTAAAGATATAGAACTGTTAATAACAGCATTTACTCATAGATCTTATGTAAATGAGCATCGAAAAACTACAAAAATTCATAACGAAAGATTAGAATTTTTGGGTGATGCCGTATTGGAATTGGTTGTAACGGAGTTTTTGTATCAGAATTATCAAGATCCAGAGGGTATACTAACTAATTGGCGTAGTGCTTTAGTTAGAACAGAGAGTATAAGTGCTGCAGCAAGTAGCCAAAATTTTGGCCCACTTTTGAGGTTAAGCCGTGGCGAAAAACATGGCACAGAAAGAGCAAGGGCTCAAATTTTAGCTAATAGTTACGAAGCTGTAATAGGTGCAATTTATTTAGATCAGGGCTATAAAGTAGCTGAGGAATTTATAAAGAAAACTTTATTGGTTACCTTTGATGGGATTCTGCAGAGTGGTTCATGGATGGATCCCAAATCTAATTTACAGGAAATTGCCCAAAGTAGAGAAGGTTTTACGCCAGTGTATCAAGTGCTAGAAGAAGATGGCCCAGACCACGACAAAACATTTGTAATTGGAGTTTTTGTTGGGGAAAATTTGCGGGGTAAAGGCACAGGGCCTAGTAAGCAATCTGCTCAACAGCAAGCAGCTCAAGACGCACTAAAGTTTTACAATTGACAACAGGGGTGGCAAAGCGTACAATAAAAAGGTTGTACATTAATTTAACAAAGAAAGGGAAGTAGCATTTATGCTCGTAATTAGAATGCAACGCGTTGGCCGAAAAGGGCACGCACAATTCCGCGTAGTCGTACAAGATTCACGCCGGACCCCTAGTAGCGGTAAAGTAGTAGCAAGTTTAGGGTACTATAATCCGCACACTAAAGAAGTTTCTATTAATATAGAAAAAGCACAATATTATTTAACTAACGGAGCGCAACCATCAGACAGAGTTGCTAGTTTACTTGAAAAACAAGGCGTAAAATTGCCAACTTGGGTTAAGCTTGCAAGTCCTAAGAAAAGGCTAATTCGTAACCCTGAAAAGTTACGCCGTAATCAACCAAAAGAAGTTTCTAAGCCTTCGGAACAAGCGCCATCAGAAACAGCCATGCCGAATAAAGAAGAGGTAGTTGAAGATAACCAGCAAGTTACTGAAAGCGTTAAAGAAGCTAATTCTGATTCTCAAGAATAAATTTGATATAATAGAATCTTAAGATATTAAAAGGAGGAATATACAGTGAGTACAATTGATCAACAATTTGTTGAATATATAGTTAAGTCTATCGTCAGTAACCCAGATGCAGTTGTCGTTAACCGAACAGTTGATGAAAGAGGTGTTTTACTAGAGTTAAATGTAGATAATGAAGATTTAGGGCGCGTTATAGGAAAACGAGGTTCTGGAGCGCAAGCTTTAAGGACTATGCTCAGGGCACTTGGTACTAAGAACGATGCAAGGTATAACTTAAAGATAGTTGATGATGGTCAGTCTCCACAAAGAACCGAAAATACCAATTCAGTTAATTCAACAGAAGGTACGGAAGAAGCGCCTACTGAAGCAGTAAATGACGACAGTAGTAAAGTTGCTCAAACTCGCAAAGAATTAGAAGATCTTGACGATCTAGATATTTAGATAATTTGCTTATTGATTGAATAATTTGAATAGGTTTTTTTATGTTGTTTAACTCAAATTTTGAAAATGAAAAACCAATAATTTTAGATACCATTGAGCAAGATGATGGAAGTCGGATTTTAGATATTACAAACAAAAGAGCCTGTGATATTTTTGAAACAATTCATTTTCATCAACCAGATGAAGCACAATACAGTAGAACTATTGAAAGATTTATGGATAGGTTTATTGAGTTGGAATTATTAACGAATATGAGTATTAAAATTCCCAATGATTTTGCGAGTGAAGATTTTGAAATTAATTCAGATGAAGAGAACTTAAGAGTAGATTTTAAAAAAGGAATTACGCCTAAAGCGGTTAATGATATTTTATTGGTTGCCAGTAATTATGACCAAGCAACTGCTAATGCAAGAAAAATTAAAGTTCTTGAAGAGATATTAAATTCAGGATTAATTCCGCCTCAAAGAATAGTTTTTGATACAAACAATGAGATTACCGGTGCAAGTAGAGCCGAAGAAGAAATTGAAATAGAAATTTTAACCGCCAGGTACAAACGAGGCGACTATCTTGGTGGTCCTAGAGAATCTTAGTATAATTAGTGCGTTCTATGAAAATTCAAATAATATCTTTATTCCCTGAAATGTTTCCGGCCGTTTTGAACACTTCTATGATGCAAAAAGCCCAAATTATAGAAGCTGTTTCATTTGATTTTATTAATTTGCGTGATTTTGGCTTAGGACCTCGCAAGCAGGTAGATGATACGCCCTATGGTGGTGGCGACGGTATGTTATTAATGATTGAACCTTTAACTAAAGCTGTAGAGTTTGCCAAATCTAAAGATAATACTGCCCAAGTTATTTTAATGACCCCGAAAGGCAGTACTTGGAATCAACAAAAAGCCAAACAATTTTCTTTAAGTAAAACAGGTTTAATTATAATTTGCGCAAGATACGAAGGTTATGATGAGCGAATTACAAGTATAGTGGATGAGCAAATCTCAATAGGGGATTTTGTGCTAACGGGTGGAGAATTACCAGCAATGGTTATGATAGATAGCATAGTAAGATTATTACCTAAAGTTTTGGGTGGCAAAAATTCAGCAGAGATTGAGAGTTTTAGTGAAAGTAATACTTTAGAGTACCCACAGTATACCAGGCCGGAGGTTTATAAGGGGCTTAAAGTGCCAGCTGTACTACTAAGTGGCAATCATAATGAAATTGCAAAATGGCGAAGTGCTAATTCCCAAAAGAAAAAGAATTAATATTGATATAAAAAAATGCAAGCGTATAATTTTAACTATATTAAGTAAAAAAAGGGAGGGAATAATGTTAGCAATTATTTTGGGTATAATTGTGCTTGTATTTGGTATTATGTTCGCGTTTCAGGGAGGCAGTATTATGAGGATTGCATTTCCGTTTGTAGGGTTTGTAACTGGTTTTAGTGCTGGTGCGGGGATGGTTAGTAGTGTTACCGGTGATTCATTTTTAGGCACAATGTTTGGCTGGCTGATTGGCTTTTTTGTAGCAATATTATTTGCATTGCTCATTTATTATTATTTTGCTATTACAGTTGTGTTTGCTTTTGCTGGTTTTGGCGCTTCGCTGGCAGTAGCGTTTTTATCTATCTTTAATTTAAATTGGAGTTGGCTAGTGACGCTCATAAGTATATTTGTTGCAGTGATTTTTGGTTTGTTTGCAATCTCAAAAAGGTTACCAATGACAGTACTGGTTGTTACATCTGCTTTTTTTGGCAGTAGTTTGATAATCTATGGTTTATTGTTGGTGCTAAATATAGCAAGCTTTGGAGACTTTTCTAATGGAAATGTTTACCTATCTATAAGAAATAATTTGGGTGTATATATGCTTTGGATAACTACTGCCATCTATGCTTGTATAGTTCAATTTAGAGTAATAGCTCACAACGAAAAACTAAGCCAAGAATACTGGAATAACTCAATCACATTTGAAGACTTGTTTTTAATTGAACAAGCCCCAAAATCCAAACGCAAAGCTAAATAATAAGTTTTTTCAATCATCACCAGAAAATTCAAAATTATACTTTAGTATAAGCATTTTGTGCTACACTTAGCATTGATAAATATTATAGGTTTAAAAATTAGTGATTGTAAGTAATTTATTGGAGAATAGTTAAATGATAGGTATAACTAATGCCTAGACTCCTGATACCCGGCAGTGACGGAGGGCAATGGGGTAAATTATTAAATGAATACCTAAGAGTATCTCATAATGAGGCTGGCTCAATTAAACAATCTTCATTGCCATTTAGTAATGGAGCTACTGGAGCTCAAGGAGCAACAGGCGCAACTGGCCCAGCTGGAGCTCAAGGAGCGACTGGTGCAGGTTCAACTGGTGCCACAGGTGTTGCTGGAGCTATTGGCGCTACTGGAGCTCAAGGCATTCAGGGCGCTACTGGAGCTGGTTCTACAGGTGCGACAGAATTAATTGCCGGCGTTGCAGAGATTGCAACACAAGCAGAAACAGATGCTGGCATAGATGATACTAAATTTATTACACCTTTAAAATTAGCAAATTGGTCAGGCAGTCAGAATGGTGGGGTCCTACTTATTGACTACACAAATACACCAGAATCTTCAATTCCAGTATCTACTGCTATTGGTACGATTATTTATATGAAAATAGATAGCCAGATCTGGGATTTTCGAGGATTATCGTCTCTACCAACAGGATGGTCGAGATCTGGAGTGGCATCTGAGACATTTGATTCGGACGGAATGACCGCTACTTATTCAGCTGGACAAAGACATTATTTTACTTTACCTTCGACTGTGTTAGGTGGTACTTTTGAAGCTAAAATAATAGACGGTAATGCAGTAACGGTTATGGTTGGGCCAATTATCTTTGGGCCAGGTGGTTCAGGTGTTGCGGCATTTGGATATGGCGGTCCTAATGCGCATCTTATAGGAGGTACAAATTCAAGCTATCAATATGATGGAGTATTTGCAAGTTTGGGTGGTACGCCTGGTTTTCCTAGGTGGTATAGAGTAAGGTATGCTTCATCGTATGCATATGCACAATATAGTCTGAATGGTATAGCTTGGAGTAGCGAAATAGCAATTTCTAGGAGTGGCATGAGTGGAATTGATGTTATAGCACTTGGGTCCATCTATGGATCTACAACTGCAACATGGGAGTATGCTAAATGGACAGGTGTGAGTGCTGGGGGTTTAATAGGTTGGTGGAATGGCACTAACATAGTGCCTTTTGCATGATTAAATTTAATCATACTTTGAAATAAATTATTAACCTCTTTAGTTTACTTATTGTAACGAAAAACTAAGCCAAGAATACTGGAATAATTCAATCACTTTTGAAGATTTGTTTTTAATTGAACAAGCCCCTAAGACCAAAAACAAAACTAAAAAGTAATTTCAAAAACAGTAGGGTTTATTGAATTTTAAATTAGAGACAATATATTTAGGTATATAAAATACTTGACAAAAAGTAAATAAAAATATATTATAAGTTTATTAATACATTTGGAGTTTTTAAATGAAGGTTTTATTAAGCTTAAAAAATACTTTTTTCAACTTTGTTTTAATAGCAATACTTCTTATTGCAATGCTTTTGCCTTTGAAAATTGCATTAGCTGAAGGTGCAAATTTAATAGAGAACCCATCTTTTAGCCTTGAAACAAACAATAGCCCTAATGGTTGGACTACAAATAGCTGGGGCGAGAACCAAGCTAGTTTTAATTATCAAACATCTGGCAGAACAGACAATCGTAGTGTAGCTGTAAATATGACTAGCAGAACTAGTGGTGATGCTAAGTGGATGCCTAGTAGCGTACCAGTAATTGCTGGGCATACTTATGAATATACTGATTACAGTTTGTCTGATGTGTCAACAGAGCTAGATGTTGCCTATATAAATCAATCTGGTGAGATGAGTTTTGAGTATCTAACAACTATTTCTTCTAACAGTGATTGGCAGAAGACTTCTGCGAAGTTTACCGTGCCAGAAGGTATTGTGAGTTTATCTGTTTATCATATTATTTATTCGGTTGGTAATTTAC
>CAZRVM010000029.1:0-7130 GCA_964603625.1 uncultured Candidatus Saccharibacteria bacterium | reverse complement strand
TAGAGACAGATTTTACGACTGAACAGTCTTTTAAAACTTTGTGATATAATATTTTAGTAATGACGACTTGTTTTTTTAGAGTTCTATCAAACAAGATAGTGGTTATCAGCTACGAATGTCAGCAAGAAGAACATCTTAAACGATAATTAGACCTTGCCGGGTAAGCCCGAAATAGCTAGCAAATAAGAGCTAAAAGAGCGCAAACGCAGTAAAGCACTTCTTTTAGAAATCGGATGGTACCGTCCAGCACCTTTTCATCTTATGTTAAAATCGTTTTATGTATTATATATATCTGCTGAGGAGCCAGAAATCGCAAAAATTTTACATTGGTTCGACATCAGATTTACGAAAACGATTGAGCAGCCATAACTCTGGTCGAAACATTGCAACCAAATACGATACTCCGTGGCGTGTTGTGTACTATGAAGTGTATTCGACCAAAGGTGACGCATTGAAGAGAGAATTCAAACTAAAGCATCACGGTAAGGGGTTGGCCGAACTAAAGAAAAGAATAACTTTGGTCGAAGGATGAAAAGGTGCGGGATTCCGATGTCTAAAAGAAGTGTTTTTTAATTTTAAAAGTAAGGAAACTATGGCAAATTCAAACCTAACAGGTGCTAAAAAAGCTAGAAATGACGAGTTTTATACTCAATACCCAGATATTCAAAAAGAAATAGGTGCATACTTAATGTATGACAAAGATACTTTTCGTGGCAAAGTAGTGTATTGTAACTGCGATGACCCTTATGAGAGCAATTTCTTTAAGTATTTCGTATTAAATTTTAAGAGGTTAGGGTTAAAGAGGCTTATTACCACGAGCTATAAGCCTTCACCTGTGGCAAATACTCAACTAGGGTTGTTTGGTAATGATAAAACTCTTACACACGCTAAAGGCCGTCCAAAAGTAACTGCTAACAAATTTATTATTTCAGAGGTGGGAGATTATAACGATGATGGACAATTTAATTTAGAAGATATTGCTCGCCAACTAAAAGAAAATAAAAACAACGAGTGGGCACCACTCAAAGACGATGGCGATTTTCGTAGCCCGGAGTGCGTTGAGCTACTCAAAGAGAGTGATATTGTAGTTACTAATCCGCCATTTAGTTTGTTTCGTGAATATGTAGCACAGCTTATAAAATACAACAAGAAGTTTTGTGTTATTGGTAATATGGGGTCTGTTACCTATAAAGAGATTTTTCCGTTAATAAAAAATAATAAAATGTGGTTAGGCAACGGTTTTCATGCTGGCAATGCTTATTTTTCTATACCCAAAGAGAATATTAGACAGTATGCTACAGGAGTGTATGATGAAAACACGGGACTTGTAAAATTCCGTAATGTAAGTTGGTTTACAAATATTGACCATGGACGCCGACACCAGCCCCTTCAGCTTATGACTATGGCAGATAATCTAAAATTTAATAAAAAAATGCGTGGCAAAACCGCTTATGATAAATACGATAACTATGATGCTATAGAGGTACCATATACCGATGCAATCCCTAATGACTTTGATGGGGTAATGGGAGTTCCGGTTAGTTTTTTAGATAAATATTCACCTGAACAGTTTGATATTTTAGGTATGTGCGAAAACGAGGATTTGTATAAAATGAAAACAAAAATCTATACTAACCAAGAAAAAAAAGATGCTTATTTAAATAAATTTGGTAAAACTGGACAATATGATCTTAATGCAAGTGGTGTAGTATTGAGAAATAATATATATGAAAAGGTGTATAGCCGAGTTTTAATTAAACGCAGAAAGGACAAATAATGGCAACCGAAAACCAACTTAAAAATTTAAATAATTTATTAAAAGTATATAAACACAAGTATTTACGCAAAGAATTTAGTAATCGTAACGAAGCAGATACGCGTATTATGACAAATAGTTTTCTAACTGAGGTGTTGGGATATCAAGAGCTTGAGGAAATCAAGACAGAGTACCGAGTAAAGTCTGAGTATGCTGATTATGTTATTCAGCTTAAGCGTAAAAAGCATTTTGTGGTTGAAGTAAAATCAATAGAACTTGATTTGAGCGAAAAGCACTTACGCCAGAGTTTGTCATACGCTGCAAATGAGGGAATAGATTGGATTTTGTTAATAAATGGGCGCGAGGTTCAATTGTATAGAGTAAATTTTGGCAAACCTATTTCTACTACCAAGATTTTTTGTTTGAATTTGATGGATGGTGTTGATCTAAAGAAAGCTCCAGAGCTGGTGTGGTATCTAACAAAGCGTGCGGTTGAAAGAGGTGAGCTAGAGACATTTTGGAAGCGTTCAAATGCACTAGAGCCGAATAATCTTGCTAAGTTGGTATATTCAGAAGAAATCGTGAAACGGTTACGCAACGACCTAAAAGATCAAACAGGAATATACTTTCAGACCGAAGATGTGGCAGAGTCTCTACGCAAGGTTATTGTTAACGCCATAGAATTCCCAAAACCTCGCCTCAGGGTAAAGCAGGTTCATAAGAAGCCATTAGAAAAAGAAAAGCAACAACAAAACGAATCAGAAAGACACATGCAATGAAAACTATATTAAAAACTGACATAACAATCAGCGATATAGTTAATGGCTTTGAATATAACGAGCTAGAGGGCAAAGGGTTATTTGGGTTAGGCGGTAAATTAACCATACAACCAGAGTACCAACGGAGTTATATTTATGCAGATGGCAAACGAGATGTGTCGGTTATAGACAGCTTAATGCGTGGTTACCCCATAGGACTGATTTATTTTAATCTAACTGAAAGTGGTAATTATGAAGTATTAGACGGCCAACAACGCATAACAAGTATTGGGCGGTATGTGCGTGGATTATTTGCCACCCCAGACAATAACGGTAATCAACAGTACTTTTCTGGTTTGCCAAGTGAAATGCAAGCTAAAATTATGAGCACATCGTTACTTGTGTATATTTGTAAAGGTAGTGAGCAAGAAATTCGTAATTGGTTTAAAACTATTAATATTGCTGGCATACCATTAAACAGTCAAGAAATATTAAACGCTGTGTATAGTGGGCCATTTGTAACAAAAGCTCGTGAAGAATTTAGTAATAGTGCAAATTCAAATGTACAAAAATGGAGTGCTTATGTTCTAGGTAGCGTTAATCGTCAAGACTTTTTGGAGCGAGCATTGGAGTGGGTGAGTGATGGCAAAATTGATGAATATATGAGTAAACACCGTCGAGATAATAGTATTGGTGAATTGAAAAATCATTTTGATACTGTAATAGAATGGATTTCTAGTGTATTTAGTGATGTAGAGAATGAAATGCGTGGACTTGATTGGGGGAGATTATGGAAAGAATATCATAAAACTAAATATGATATTGATATTGTGCATAGTGAGCTACAAAAGCTTTACGAAGATTTTAATGTAAAAGACAAGCGCGGAATATATGAATATATTCTTGGAGGTTCACAAAATTTAAATTTATTAAATATTCGTATATTTGATGAGCCAACTAAAAAAACAGTTTATGCAAGACAGACGAACATTGCGAGGGAAAAGAATATTTCAAATTGTTCGGTTTGTGCCAGCGTTGATAATATAAATAAATCTAAAATTTGGGATTTTGAAGATATGGAGGCTGATCATGTGGCGGCGTGGAGCAAAGGTGGCGGGACAGACATAGGTAATTGTGAAATGCTTTGCAAACCGCATAATCGAGCAAAGGGCAATCGTTAGTGAAGCAGAAACATGAGAAATATCGCATATCGCGGAAGATTATCATTCCGACCTCTATAAATCCACGGCCGGAGCGTTTTGAGATTGAGGCGGCTAGCATTATTGCTGAATACTTAAAAGCAGACGCAATATTTATTGACAGAGATACTGGCAGAACACCCGACATTGAAATAGCAGGCGTTGAGTGGGAGATAAAGAGCCCGCTTGGAAAGAGTAAGCACACTATAGAGACGCAATTAAAGCGAGCTTCAAAACAAGCTAACTATGTGATTATTGATGCAAGGCGCTGCAAAATACATATTGCAAAAATAAGAAATCAGCTAATTTATCATGGTGCAATAAAAAAGCATATTAAGAGAATATTGTTGATAACAAAGAAAGAAAAAGTAGAGGAGATTAAAAGTGAGTAAAATTAAAAACAACAAAAAAGGAATCGATGCTGCGCATTACATCACTGCATCGATTCACTACTCGTATTATAGCACCAATGGTCAATATATGCTAATTTTGAGAGGAGCAAAAGCATGAAATTTAAATCAGGCACAAGACGCAAGGCAATTGAATACGAAAAAGACCTTGTAAAGAAGTGGAAGCAGAATAAGACTTTTGAAAAATCGGTTGAACAAAGGCCAGAGAGTAAACAGTGGGTGTTTTACGATGGTCCGCCATTTTTAACTGGCACACCGCACCATGGACATTTGCTGATTTCTACAATAAAAGATGCAGTGGCACGATACCAAACCATGCAAGGTCACAGGGTAGAGCGAGTTTGGGGCTGGGATTGCCATGGCTTGCCAGCCGAAGTATTTGTAGAGAAACAACTCGGCATCAAGAATAAAAAAGAAATAGGCGAAAGGATTAGCATTGCCGATTATGTGCAAGCTTGCCGAGTAGCAATGGTTAAAACAGGCACCGAATGGGAAGATACGATTGACCGAATAGGCAGGTGGGTAGAATTTAAAGGCGCCTACAAAACTATGGATAACGAATATATGGAATCTGTTTGGTGGGCATTTAAAGAGCTTTACGAAAACGGTAAAATTTATGAAGGTGAAAAAATTTTGGTTTATTGCACCAAAGATGCCACGCCAATTTCTAAATCTGAAGTAGCTATGGAAAACAGCTATCAGCTAGATACAGACCCCAGTGTGTATGTTTATTTTCAGATAGAAGATACCGATGAATTTATGCTAGCCTGGACCACCACGCCATGGACTTTGCCAGCAAATGTTGCCTTGGCGGTTAATTCGGCAATAGAATATTCGTTAGTTGAGTATGCTGGTAAAAAAATCTATTTAGCAACAGAGGCAATAGAGCGAGTTATGGCCGATGAAAAACATAAACTACTAGAGTATAAAGTAATAAAAACTGTTTACGGCAAAGACCTGGTTGGTAAAAAATATAGTCCATTGTTTGAGAATCGTGGGCCAGATGCTCACCGCGTTTTAAGTGCCGATTTTGTAACAACCGAAGATGGTACCGGAATTGTGCACCAAGCGCCAGCTTACGGTGAAGAAGATTATGAAATTTGTAAAAAAGAAGGTGTGCCAATAGTATCTCTAGTAGACGAAAACGGGCATTACACCGAAGGGCGTTGGCTTGGTGAATATATTTGGGATATCAATAAAGAAATTGCCAAAACTTTAGTACGCGAAGGAAAAGCGCTTAAGGTTGAATATATTCAACACGACTACCCACATTGCCATAGGTGTGGCACAAAGCTAATGTATCGGGCTCACCCTAGCTGGTTTATGGATATTCAGGCTCAAAAACACGAAATGCAAGAAGCTACAGATAAAACTAGGTGGGTGCCGAAAGTGCTACAAGAAGGCAGGTTTAAAAACATCATTGAATCTGCCCCAGATTGGAACTTGTCGCGTGACCGTTATTGGGCAACACCAATTCCAGTTTGGAAGGGAGTGCGAAATGATGGAACAGAGGTAATTAAGGTAATTGGTAGCTACAGAGAGTTTAAAGAATTAACTGGTAAAAAGTTAGATGATTATCATCTGCCAATGGTAATGGACGAGACTTTTGAATGCGATGGCGTACAGATGCGTCATATTGGTAAAGTGCTAGATTGTTGGTTTGAAAGCGGATCTATGCCATTTGCCCAATTCCATTATCCGTTTGAAAACAAGCAGAAGTTTGAAAATGGCTTTCCGGCAGATTTTATCACCGAGGCGATTGATCAAACTAGGGGTTGGTTTTATAGCTTAACGGCGGTAAATGTAGCATTATTTGGTAAATCACCATATAAAAACTTGATTTGCACAGGATTTATAAATGCATCTGACGGCAAAAAAATGAGTAAAAAACTCAAAAACTATACCGATCCAATGGAATTGATGGATAAATATTCAGCTGATTCATTTAGGATGTTATTTTTGACAAGCTCACTAACACGAGGTGAAGACATTTCATTGAGCGACAAAGAAGTTGGTGATGTGGCTAGAAAACTCAGTATGATTTGGAATATGTATGATTTCTTTACAATGTATGCCGAAGTAGATAACTTCACATTTCCGTACGATACTTCGTCGTCAGATGCGTTCCTCATTCGCGGTATGTTAACAAATACCGCTCAATCCGGTACTCCTGGTTCCTCGTCTCGTATCGGAACTGAGAAGTTGTTTCCGGTTGAAGTGAATATTAAAAAACTTAACAATCCATTAGATGTTTGGATACTTAGTAGATTACACCAATTAATAAATGAAGTTGAAAGTAATATGCAAGATTACAAATTAGCAGATGCGGTAAGGCCTATTTTGCCATTTATTGACGATGCAAGTAATTGGTATGTGCGTCGTAGCCGTAGGCGATTTTGGAAGAGTGGTGACGACGAAGATAAAAATAATGCCTACCGTACATTACACTATGTTTTAATACATCTTAGTATGGTGTTAGCACCATTTACGCCATTTTTGGCAGAAGAGTTGTATCAAAAATTAACAGGTGGGGAATCGGTACATTTACTAGATTGGCCAAAGACGGGGCAGATAAACCAAGCCGTAATTGATGATATGCATAATTTACGTACTTTTGTTAATGAGGGCTTAAGTTTGAGGGCAAAAAACCAAATAAAGGTGCGTCAACCATTGCAATCAGTAACAATTCCAGAAAACGGTAAAGAATTTGTTTTTGATGAAATTTTGCAAGAGGAACTTAATGTAAAAGAAGTTAAAACTGGTAAATTCAAGTTAGATCTTAAAATTACACCAAACCTAAAAAGTGAAGGTTTAATAAAAGAGGTAATTAGGCAAGTTCAAAATAATCGTAAAGTTTTAGATTTGAATATAGATGATAGAATAAACTTGAATTTAGTTACAGATAATAAAGATTTAGTAAAAGCGATAAAAGATTTTCAGCAACAAATTGCTCACGAAACTTTAGCGATTAAAATTATCTCTGATAAAGGCACCAACAAAAGCAAAT
>CAZRVM010000028.1:6134-7319 GCA_964603625.1 uncultured Candidatus Saccharibacteria bacterium | reverse complement strand
AAAATAAATAGGAGAATTAAAAAAGCATGGTAGGCTTTAACAAACAAAGAAAAAAAATCTCAACAAAAAAGCTAGGTATAATTTTTGTACTATTACTTATTGGTGCGGTGGGCAGTTATTTTATGTTTTTTGCAAAGGCAGCACCAGGTATTTGTGATGCAAACGGTTTGTGTACCGTTCAGGCTTATTGGAATGGTACGCCTGGTTCTCAAGACTTTTTTTTAGCAGGTAATGGTAATGAAACTTTAGGAGCTCCCTGGGAAGACCGCGGAGTTATTTTTAAAGCTTATAATCATCCAATTGAGGGCACAACTGTAGTTAGACGGTTTTATAACGCATCTGTAAACCAGCATTTCTGGACTCTAGACGATAATGAAGCTTCAGCTGCTTTAGCATTTGGAGCTCAAGAAGAAAATCAAGCTTTTTACGCTGCAAGAACTCAAATAAAAGATACGGTGCCAGTTTTTAGGCTTTCTAACAGTTCAATACATTCTTACTATTACACTACCGACCCAGGTTACCGTGACCAGCTATTGCAATCAGGGTTTGGCTGGACAGATGGCAACCCTGTATTTTATGTATATATGCCAGGCTATACGCCAAAACCTGCGAATATTCCTTGCGAAGAACAAGTATTGTCAGAGGGTGATAGCGGTGAATGCGTAAAGGCTTTACAATCTAAGCTCAATCTCTTAAATGCTCAGTTGCCAGTTGATGGTGAGTTTACTTCTGCCGTTAAGGGTAAGTTGTTAACACTTCAGGCATTCTGGAAGTTTAGTCGTCAAGACGGTTCTGCTGATTCAACCACATGGGCAGATATAGAAAAAGTTAAAGACCTAGCTGTAGAGAAAAAATCTTACACTCCGCCACCAAAGCCAAAAGCAGAAGAACCACAGCAACCAGCACAACCAACACAGCCAACACAACCAGCACAACCACAGCAACCCCAACAACCACAGCAACCTCAACAGCCAACACAGCCTCAACAACCCACTCAGCCAGAAGTGCCAACACCATGCTTAAGACCTGGCCCAGGTCAAACAGATACGCTAGCGCAAAGTGAAGAATGTGCAAGAAGAAATAAAGCGTACTATGATTATATTAGTAAAACAACTACAACAACAGATAGTCCAATAACAACTCAACCAATAGTGCCTCCAGTTATTCAGGCGCCCCAAAAAGAAG
>CAZRVM010000028.1:0-6034 GCA_964603625.1 uncultured Candidatus Saccharibacteria bacterium | reverse complement strand
ATAATTACAAAATCAGGATTTGAAAAGTCAAGAAAAAACAAAAGAAAATTAATTTTTGGATTATTTTTAGCAATTATTGCGGTTGGTTCATACTTTAGTTTTGTTTACAAACCACCATCTAAAACTTCTGCCGAAAAAGATACAGCTACTAGCTTTTTAAGACTAATGGGTAGTGAAACCCCAGAAGTTGCCTATACACTAACTACTGAAGATTATCAGGCTCAAATACCATTAAAAGATTTTAATATAATGGCTAAACTACAGGGAAGTCTTAAAGATGTTTCTGTTGAGAATGTAGCAGGAAAGGGTGATTTTAAAACAGTTAGCGGTAAAGTTACAATGAACGAAAGCAATTCGCAGGTAAATTACGCATTAGACATTGTAAATGTAGATGGCACCTGGAAGGTAAACAGATCTGAAATAACCAACCAATAGGGAGCTTAGTGAATCGTTCTTTAAAGGTATAGTAACTAAAAATATAGTTGATAAACTGTGTGGTCAATACTTAACTAAACAGTTATAATTAATCACATCAATGACAGAAAAATTAAACTCAAGCTTTTTTGAGCAGAATAGACAGGTGTTAAAAAATCAATTATCTGATGATGTAGTTATTGTTGTTACGGCTAATGGTTTGGTTCAGCGAGCGGGTGATAGTGGGTTTCCTTTTAGGCAAGATAGCAATTTTTGGTATTTAACAGGGTTACAGCTTCCTGATGCAGTTTTGGTAATGACACCAAAGTCGGAGTATTTAATTTTACCAGAACGCAACCCAATTTTAGATTATTTTGACGGTAAGATAGACGAAGAAGAGGTTAAGGCTATATCTGGCGTTGAAAATATATTAAATAATCATCTAGGCTGGGAACAGCTCATAAAGTTGGCTCAAAAATACAAGAACATAGGTACTTGCTTGTATAAAGGTTTTGATGCGCGAAATGCAATTTATATAAACCCTAGCAAACCGCGTTTAGTTAGCAGGTTAAAAAAACTGGCACCAAAAATAAATTTAATTGAGATTAGGCCGTATTTAACTAAACAAAGAATGGCAAAGCAACCAGCTGAAATTGATGCAGTTCAAAAGGCAATAAACACAACTTTAAAAAGCTTTAAGTCTATTTTTGAAAAAGATTGGTTTTTAAAGCATCAACACGAAGCTACCATCAGTGCCAATTTAAGTTACGAATTTGCAAAATCAGGCGGTACAGTGGCTTATCCGTCTATTGTGGCAGGCGGCAAAAGAGCCTGCACTTTGCATTACGGCCAAAATAATCAGCCACTACAAAAAGATGAATTACTTTTAGTAGATGCTGGAGCTGAGTTTAATATGTATGCCTCTGACATTACGCGGGTTTATGCGCCAAACAAGATGAATCAAAAACAAAAAGATGTATATAGTGCCGTCAAAGATGTTCAAGAGTATGTTATAAATTTACTCAAGCCGGGTGTAGATATTAAAGAATTAGATAAAAAAGTAGAAAAGAAGATAGGCCAATTTTTAAAAGCTAATAAATTAATATCTAAGCAAGAGCCAGCTCAAATTCGTAAATATTACCCACATGCTGTTTCGCATCATCTAGGTTTGGATGTTCACGATGTAGCCGATTATTCTAAGCCCCTTGAGGCAGGCAACATTATAACTGTAGAGCCAGGTATTTATATTCCGGAGTGGAACATTGGGGTTAGAATTGAAGACGATATTTTAATAACCGAAAAATCTGCCAAGAATCTTAGTAGAGCCTTGCCTTCTTAGCTTAAGGGTTATACAATAAATAATAATAATGAAAAACCCAATATTAAGATTTTTATTACGATGGGGAGTTTGTGCTTTAGGATTGTGGATTTCTGCAGGATTATTAGGAGATAGAATATCTTATCAGAATAAATTAAGTGTTGTACTAGTTGCGGGGTTGGTTTTGGCTCTGGTAAATATGGTAATTAAGCCTATTGTTGTGATATTATCTTTACCTGCTTTGCTTTTTACCTTAGGGTTATTTATGGTAATAATTAATGGTTTAATGGTATTGTTAGTTAGCAAGCTATATGGCTCTTTAGAAGTAAATAACTTTTGGAGTGCGGTATTAGCTGGTATGATAATAGGGTTAGTTAATTATTTAGTAACCGCGATTGTGGAGGAACGATGACGATTTATAATTATGTAACTATTGCAACAGCAATTTTAATGACAATTTTAATTTTGGTTCAAACTAGAGGAGCTTCTTTAGGAGCAGGATTTGGTGGTGGCACAGAAGTAAACACTGTTCGGCGTGGTGCCGATAAAACCATCTTTCAGATGACTATTATTTTGGCATTTGTTTTTGCAGCTTCTTTAATTGTAGGGATAGTTGCTTAAAAAACATTTCTATGTTGAATCGGACAACTAAATTGCGTTGGCGGAGAATTTTCAAGAGAAGCCAGCATAGTCTAGAAAACATAACATTAGATTTAGAGAAAAATACTGAGAAATACTTCCTTGCTAGATTGCCCAGATTGAATAATGTTAAGCGGTTTGTGGTGAGTTGGGTGATGTTAATGGTGTTATTAGGGTTTGGCGTCATTTTACAAATCAAAGCTCTATCGCCTTATTATCTTACCCTTAAACCCGTTAGTGGAGGTATTTATACTGAAGGTATTATTGGTAGGTATACTTCTTCTAACCCAATTTATGCTTCTGGCAGTGTTGATAGTTCGGTTTCTAGGTTGATATTTTCCAGTTTATTGAAATACAATAGTCAAAACGAGTTAGTTGGTGATCTTGCCAAAGAAGTTAAATCTGATGATCGTGGAATAGAATACACAGTTACCCTAAAAGATGATCTTTTTTGGCAAGACGGGGTAGCCTTGACTGCGGATGATGTAATATTTACATACAAAACAATTCAAGAACCAGATGCAAAATCACCATTACAAAACAACTGGAGTGGTGTAAAGTTAGAAAAAATTGATGATAAAACTATTAAATTTACATTACCTCACGCACTTGCTTCATTTAGTCAATTATTAACTAATGGAATTATTCCTAAACATAAATTAGAAAATATTCCGGTTGCTCAACTAAGAACGGCCGATTTTAACACTGTAAAACCGGTTGGTAGTGGACCTTTTAAGTGGGATAGTATTCAAATTAGTGGCCAAACTCCAGAAACCAGAGAAGAGCAAATTGGGCTTAGTGCTAACAAGCATTATTACGGAGGTGAGCCGAATCTTGATAAATTTATAATCAAAGCAATTCATAATAAAGATCGTTTAATTGAGCAGTTTGAAAAACAAGAAATAGACGCAATGGTGGGGCTAGACAGTAGGCCAACTGAAATAGGGCAAGAGAGCACAATCAAAGAATATAGTATTACGCTAAATGCCCAAGTAATGGTGTTTTTTAAAACTAATCAAGAAATTTTGAAAGAAAAACCAGTCAGACAAGCTCTAACAAAAGCAACTAATTTAATAGAAATTCAAACTAGTATAGGTTATCCGGTAGTGATTTCTAATAGTCTTTTGCTTAAGTCGGATTTAGGGTATTCAAAAGATATAGTTCAAGCTAAATATGATTTAGCAGAAGCAAATAATATATTAGATAAAGAGGGCTGGGTAAAAGGGGCAGATGGCATTAGAGAAAAAGCAGGTGTGAAACTGCAGTTTGGCTTAACATCTCAGAATAATAGTGAGTATGCTAATATTTCGAAATTATTACAAAAACAATGGAAAGCAGTTGGGGTAGATTTAAAAGTAAATTTAGAGGATGATACGGCTTTGCAGTCTACACTAGCTTTGCATAATTATGATTCCTTGCTTTATGGCATTACAGTTGGTGATGATCCTGATGTTTATGCTTATTGGCATAGTTCTCAAGCAGATGTTAGGTCATCTTCTCGACTCAATTTTTCTGAGCTAAAATCACCGGCGGTAGATAGTGCGCTTGAAGCAGGCAGAACAAGAGTTGACCCAAATTTACGAATAACAAAATACAAACCACTGCTCATCGCCTGGAGTGATGAAGCTCCAGCTATTGCGTTATATCAACCAAGATTTTTGTATATTACACGAGGTAATATTTATGGCTTAAATACCAAATCTATGAACACAACTACCGATAGGTTTTCAAATGTGCAGAACTGGCGAATCAAAACAGAGCATACAATAATTAGGTAGTTTTTATGTGTATTAAGGTATTTAATTAATTAAGTTGGTTATGTTATTATAAGGTTAATAAAATAATATATGAGGCAAAAAAATGAATAAAATTGCGCATTATTTGCAAGAACATTTAGTTGGTGAAATATTAACTTCAAGCGATGTTTGTGATCATTTTTCTACAGATGCCAGTATCTTTCAGGTAACTCCATCATTAGTTGCTTATCCAAAAAACGAAAACGATGTACGTAAAATTGCTCGGTTCACATGGCAGTTAGCCGAAAGAGGCAGAGTGGTTCCAATTACGGCAAGAGGTAAAGGGTCTGATAGGTCTGGAGGTGCGATAGGGAGCGGGGTTATTGTTGAGTTTCCGGCACATATGAATAAAATAATTGAGTTAGATGGTAAAAGTGGCAACATAGTAGTTGAGCCTGGCTTAAATTATGGTCGGTTACAGCAAACACTGCACACTCATGGAAGATTTTTGCCAGCTTACCCTTCTTCTTTAGATTTCTCTACCATTGGGGGTGCTATTGCCAACAATGCTTCTGGAGAAAAATCGGCTAAATACGGAGATACTCGTAAATATGTAAAAGGCCTTCGGGTAGTTTTGGCAAACGGCGAGGTCATAGAAACCAAGCGATTATCTAAACGCGAACTTAGTAAAAAAATGGGATTATCTAGTTTTGAAGGCGAAATATATAGAAATTTAGATAAACTTATTGAAGAAAATAAACAGGTTATTGAACAAATTAATATTGACGTTTCAAGCAATTCTGCTGGGTATGATATTGCTAGCGTTAAACACAAAAATAGCTTTGATTTAACTCCACTTTTAGTTGGCTCGCAAGGCACTTTGGCTTTAGTAACTGAGGCTAGTTTAAGTACGGAACTTCATAGCCCACATTCAACATTAATTGTTGCGTTTTTGAATAGTATTGAATCTCTACATAGTTTAACGCAGGATCTCTCAAAGTTGTCTGATAAACCTAGTATGGTTGAGTTAGTAGATCAAAACTTTTTAAGTTTTGTGAATACTCAAAACCCTAACCAACTTAAAGGTGTAGTTGGTTCACCACTACCAAAGTTCGGATTATTGATTGAATTAGATTTATATAATGAACGGAGTCGCAAAAAACAAAGTAAAAAAGTGGTCAAGTTGCTTAATAAGTATGGAGCAGAATATCAGCTAGAAACATCACCAGAGGAAAAAGAAAAGCTTTATAAATTAGTAAACAGTAAAGCAACAGTTCTCTCTTACAATCAAGATGGAAAAAAAGCTTTACCAATAATTGATGATGCTTGTATTCCGCTTAATAGAATTGCAGATTATTTCTCTAAAGTTTATGAATTATTTACAAATTATAAGCTTAAGTTTGTAGTCTGGGGGCATTTAATGACAGGCAATTTTAATGTTCAGCCTTTCTTTGATATAAGCCAAATTGGTGATAGGCAAAAGATGTTTAAAATAATGAATCTTTATTATGAATTGGTAATTGACATGGGAGGAACTACTGGTGGCAGTAAAAATGATGGCAGGTTAAGAGGGTCTTTTTTGCAAAAACTTTATGGTAATCAAGCAAATGAATTATTTAATAAAATTAAAGCAATATTTGACCCGTACGGTACTTTAAATCCCGGCGTAAAAGTTAATACAACTTTAGAGGCCGTCAAACCTTTGCTAAGAGATGATTATACTTTGAATAACTTTTACGATTTTATATTAAAAGATTAAAAACTATTTATTTAGGTATAAATATTTACTAAGACTACGTTAAGTCCATCAAGTGGGCTTAAACCTGTATAATGTAAGTTAGGCGGATGTGGCGGAATGGTAGACGCGCTGGCTTGAGGGGCCAGTGGGAGCAATCCTGTGGAGGTTCAAGTCCTCTCATCCGCACCA
>CAZRVM010000027.1:0-7833 GCA_964603625.1 uncultured Candidatus Saccharibacteria bacterium | reverse complement strand
GAGCAAAAACAACCGTTTTATATAAAACCCAAACAAGCTGATTTATTTAGTTTTGCGGGCGTTTGGGAGACCCGTAAAGACGTTGAGGGCTTAGAACTTAAGACATACTCAATTATTACTACTTCACCTAATAAAGAAATGAAAACTATTCATAATCGTATGCCAGTAATCTTGCACCAAGAAGATTATGCTTCTTGGTTGGAGCCATCGTTAAGCTCAAAAAGCGATATAGCACCCTTTTTGCGCCCATACGAAGACAATGAGCTTGAAATATATAAAGTGAGCAAAAATGTAAATACTGCTCGGAATAATAGTGCGGAACTTATTTATCCAATTAGCATTTAGTTTTTGCTAGAATACTTTTTTAAAAAGCTTGCACGGAGGAAGGTTGCCCAGCCCATGCATAACTTATGTTTATTATAAACTCTACTACAATTACCGCAAGTTAATATTAGGGGGTAAATGTTACATCGCTGGCCGAGGCTGCTAAAGTTACCCAAGTTTGGCCAGGTGCTAGTTTAAGTGGCTGGCCGTCAGTGCCAGTAAATTTAAATTGAGCTTTACGCCCAGCTTTTGACCAAGTGCCTTCGGTAACGGTGCCATTTTGAAAGACAAATACTTTACCGCCATCATTAATTGCGTAAACTGAATAAATACCACTTTGAGTGCGTTTAACAATGGGTACAACTAAAATTTTAGGAGCCAGTTGGCTGTTACTTGGGGCGTCTATATGAGGCCTACCACCTTCACTTCTGGGATATGTATTTGAAGCTGGGTCATAATTATATTCAACATTGTAATTATAGCTAGACATTCTTATGTTAATTTTTTTAGCATTTGGTGTTGGCGATGGCTTGTCTTCCCCACCTCTAACAAAACCTTCATAAGTGCTAGTCCAGCCTTTTTGTTTCTCAATTTCTTTAAGTTTAACGACATTGGTATACATATTATGAGGAGAATATCGTTTGCTATCTCGCCAATATACAGAAGTGTCGTGCCCGTATATAGATTGATCTAAATCTTTCAAACCCTGACTTGACATTTCTGCCAATGCCTGCCCACTGCCACCAACATGAGCAAGACCAGCATCGTAGGGAGTTATAAAATCTAGGTAATATGGGCGAACACTCCTAACGGGGCCAACAGACTCAGGAGTTGTATCTTGAAATAAACCTTGAAAACGAGTTATTCCACCTTCGGTTACGGCTTCGTAAACAACTCCAGCATCTTTAAGCCCGGACTGTGGCCGAGCTTCTGGGCTGTTTTCTATTTGAATACCTGTTACGGTTCTTTTATTGTTTTCTATTGGCACTTCAAGCCCTGTTAAGCGACTAGGTTCGGTAGCCTTTGGTGGAGGAATTACTTCACTAACTTTTGGGGTTTCGGCAATTGGTGCGGGTTTTGGCTTTTGGTTAGTTAAAGCAAAAATACTTACCCCAATTATGATGATGATTCCTCCAAAAAAGCCGTATGCAATCTTCTTTTGTTTATTATTTAGATTGTTCCAGAAAGTTTTAATTGGGTTATTTTTTTGTTTTTTATTTTCTTGTTTACTGTCCTTACCAGGTATTTTAACAGCGATAAATTGATTGTTTGTTTGTTTTTGGGCATCATCAACAGAATTTGATGACTTCATATTATTTAGCATAACAGGTATTATATCAAAGAATATGATTAATTTTAAAGTTTTCCAACTAATATATAATAGTTTGTAAATGCCAGAACAGACTTTTGAGAACCAATACAAATTATTACTCCTAAAAGTACCTCGTACTAATGACAAGAAGGAGTTAGCTGCTGAACAAATGTTTGCTAGTATTCACGGTTTGCTACTTAAAGAACGAACTAGCATTTTTGCCAGAGCTAGTCGTGAGCATTTAAGCTTTGAGATAACTGCGCTACATAAGCAGACTGGTTTTTATATTTGGTTACCTGAAAAGCTAGTTAGCTATATAGAAGAACAGGTTTATGCTCAGTATCCTTCGGTTCAGATTTCTGAAGTAGAAGATTATATGAATCATGGCAACGAATATACAAGTCACATTTATACTGACTTAGTTTTGCAAGCAAATGATGTCTTGCCAATTAAAACTTTTCCGAGTTTTGAGGTAGACCCACTAGCTGCTATTACTGCATCTTTGGCGAAGTTAGATGAAAATGAACGAGCGGTTATACAATTTTTAATAAAACCAGCTTACGACGGTTGGTATAAGAAGGCTCAAAAATATTCGGCAAATTTGCAATCTGGCACTAGCTTTGGTGGACTGGCTAGAGTTTTAATAAATGGGACTGAAGGCACAACCCAATCGCGCCAACTAAGCCCCATAGACCAGGCTCGTATTAAAGCTTCAGAAGAAAAAAGTCAAAAGTTAGCTTACGAGTTAAAAATTAGAATTATTTATGAAGGTAATGTAAGCGCACCAGAAGCCAATATGCGCTTGCAAGCTATTGTCGCTAGCTTTAAGCAGTTTAATTCAACAAATTTAAATGGATTTACTTCTAAAAAAATTCATAGTTTTGTGACTGGTCATAATATTTTAAGTGATAGAATTTTTTCTGGAGCTGGCTTTGTTTGTAATATTGAAGAGCTAGCCAGCTTATATCACCTACCCCACACAAATGTAGAAACTCCTTTCTTGCAATGGGCATCAGCAAGAACTGCTGAGCCACCTGCAAATCTACCAATAGTTCAATCTTCTGGCTATGACCCTGCTCAAGTTAGTCCTGTTGCAGTAACAAATTTTAGAGGTGGAAATACGGCTTTTGGTTTACCGCGGAGTGATAGAGGCCGGCACTTGTATATAATTGGGCAAACTGGAGTTGGTAAATCTGGCCTATTAGAGCTTTTGACGATTTCTGATATACATAGTCCTTTTGGTTTTGCAGTAATTGATCCGCATGGCGATTATGCTATAAATACTTTAAGGCGAATTCCACCGGAGCGAGCTGGTGATGTAGTATATTTTAACCCAGCAGATACTGCCTTCCCGATTGCTTTTAACCCAATGGAAGTAAGTGACCCTAATCTCAAAACCCATACAGCTTCAGAATTAATTGGTGTGCTAAAAAGGATGTTTGATTCTTGGGGGCCAAGACTAGAGTATATATTGCGTTATACATTACTCGCGTTACTTGATTACCCTAATTCAACAATGCTAGATATTACCCGAATGCTTACAGATAAGAGTTTTAGAAACGAAGTTTTGAGTCATGTTTCTGACCCAGTGGTCAAGAATTTTTGGACAGTAGAATTTGCGAGTTGGAATGATAAGTTTGCCACAGAAGCCGTAGCTCCAGTTCTTAATAAGGTTGGCGCTTTTACGGCTAACCCAATTGTTCGCAATATTGTTGGTCAACCAAAGAGTAGTTTTAATATTCGGCAAATTATGGATGAACGCAAAATTCTAATAGTAAATTTATCAAGAGGTTTAGTTGGTGAAGATAACGCTGCTCTACTTGGTTCTTTATTGGTTACCAAGATGCAACTTGCAGCTATGAGCCGAGCCGATATAGATAATGTAAATGACAGAACACCGTTTTATTTGTATGTAGACGAATTTCAGAATTTTGCAACCGATTCTTTTGCAACCATTTTATCTGAAGCTCGTAAATATGGACTCTGTTTAACTGTTGCTAACCAGTACATAGCTCAAATGACCCAAGAAGTTCGTGATGCAGTGTTTGGAAATGTTGGTTCTACGGTTGCCTTTAGAATGGGCGCTGATGACGCCAGAGTAATGCAACGCTATTTTGAGCCAAAATTTGAGGAACACGATTTAGTCCATATGCATAACAGAAATTTCGTTATTAGTTTAACTATTGGAGGCGAAAAGGTTCAGGCATTTTCTGCTACGTCACTTAATCTGCCTCCTGTTGATGAGAATAGTAATAATCAGTACCAAGCTATTGTGGAGAGTTCTAGGCAAAAATATGCTAAGGGGCTAAAAGAAGTAGAAGATTATGTAAAAGAACATTATATCGACACTTCTAGTCAAAGTCATAACCAGACAAGGCCTATCCAACAAAAACATAGTTTACCAAAAGCAAAATCTTCTGCTTCTACTAAACCAACTCAAGAAAAATTAAGTTCTAAGAACGAACTAGAGCCTTTATTTAAAGTAAAGCCAGCAACCGCTATTTTGGGCCATATTGCCCTACCAGATCAACCTAATGAAGATGCCCCATCTCCAAAGAAAAAACGCAAACGAACCCGCAAACGCAAGAAAAAAACAGATATAACCACCGAGTCATCGCCAACGCAAACTGTCAAAGCTAAAGCAGAAAGCCAAAATTCCATTGTTTCTGCAGAAGAACAGATTAATGATAAACCTAATGCTAAGATCAAATCATCACCTCCAACTAGTGGGCATTTTGATTCTGATGACGGCACAATCCATCTTCGCTAACTTCTTGAAAACCATCAAATTGTTTCGCTTTTGGAGCAAACTTCCTTTGTTGGGTCCAGTCTAGCTTACTGATTACCAGGTCTTTAGAAACACAGAATGAATTGTCTCGTTTGTCGCGAGGGTTGGACCCAGATTGTATGAAGCTTATTGGCTCGGTGGTTACACATAGTATCACCTATTTTTGGATGCCGTACCTCTTGACAGACTTGGTAGCGCTTGGTGTAATAGGTGTGTCGCTTTGAAGGTCAGAAAATGGCGCTCTGCCGGACTTTTGAGTCAACGATGGTGGAATCCCGCCCCCACCCAAAGTGTCACTAGAACCAATGTTTTGTTGGTTCTTTTTAATGCCGTTTAGTATTTTTTTGGTCTAAGAGAGTGGCTGCTCTTGAAAAGTATAATTAATTTTAGCAAATTAGGGGTGGAATAACTCCTAAAAACATTAGATGTAGCATTGCTCTCTAATGAAGATGGTGCGGTTTCATTTTTTAATCACTATGCCGTAAATATTAGTCTGTTTTATGATAGCTTGACGGTGTTTAGTATAATAGAGTTACTCTCTAAGGCGGAAATTGTACCAGCTCCGCTACCCTGGGCTTGACCCGTAACTGGAGATGCTGGGCTTGCTGGGCAAGCAGAGAGCTATTTGAACTGTAATGGTATCACTTAGACTTAAAAGTTCCTTATCAGGATTACAAACTTAGTAGCGTTTAGTATAATGGGTTAAGCTCCTTGTTGGTGTAACTCAGTGTTAGGATTTGTTCCGGCTGGCTCCAAGGGAGTTTTTCTAGTTGTTAGACAGCAATTCTTTTGTTCTATTTTTTTGATGTTCTAGAAAAAGATCTGAAATACATGTTCAGTTGGTATGCTGTCATTGGGCTTATTTTATAAATACTAATCATTAAAAGTTAGAAATTTGATTGTTGATTCTAGCAAGTGACTTGTCTTTTCCTAACACATTAAGAGTTTCGGCTAGGCCGGGGCTGGCTGGCGCTTGAGTTGTGGCAATTCGTATTAAACTAAACAAAACAGCTGGTTTAGTATGAGTAACTGTAAGTAAAGCATTGAGTCTTTTTGTTAAATCATCTACGCTAAAGTCACTTTCTGATAAGGATGTTTGTGCAGAGTGCAAGAGAGTTGTTAGATCTTCTTTGGTTAGTTTCTTTAGTTGTTTATGGTTTGTAATAAGGGTTGGATTTATCGGTAGATCGGTAAAGAAAAATTGTGTCAGTTCAGGTAGTTCGGCAAAGTATTTTAACCGTTCTTGTACAATTTTTAGTACCTGTTTTTTATAAGAATCATCAAAGTTTTTGGCTTCTGTTGGCCAGAAATCTGTGACATACTTTTGCAGTACATCTAGTGGGAGCTTTCTGATAAATTGACCATTAACCCATTTGAGTCTTTTCTCGTCAAATTGAGCACCACTTTTACCTACTTTCTCTAAGCTAAATTTTTTAATAAGTTCATCAGTTGTGAATACTTCTTGCTCCGTTCCATCATTCCAGCCGAGTGTAGCAATAAAGCTACGCAAAGCTTCTGGTAAATAACCTTCTTCAATGTAATCTAGCACATCTTTTGCGCCATCTCGTTTGCTCAATTTTTTGTTTCCTTGCTCATTTAAAATGTGTGGCATAGTTGCAAATATGGGGGGTTCTAGTTTAAGCGCTTCATATAGGTTGAGATAATTTGGCATGCTAGCTAAAAATTCTTGACCACGAATAATATGACTAATTTTCATTTCCGCATCGTCTACAATATGAGCAAAATTGTAAGTTGGGTAGGAGTCTGATTTTATGAGAATAAAATCATCTACTGCTTCGGCTCCAGCCTTAAAATCCCCCATGACTACATCGTGCCAATTGTAACTTTTAGGATCAGACTTAAAACGAAGTGGTTGCGTTCCATCCCATTTTGGCGGATTTTTAGGGCGATGATTACGGTACAAAAAAGGCTTTTTTTCTAATTGAGATTGTTCTCGGAACTTTTGAACTTCTTCGGTACTGTATGGATCTGCATAGGCTCTACCGGTATCTATTAGTTTTTGGGCCCATTCTTTATAAATATTTAACCGTTCAGATTGACGATATGGGCCAAAATTTCCACCAATTTCTGGTCCTTCATCATAATTAAGTTCAAGTGTTTGAAGGCTTTTAACCAAATGTTCAGCAGAACCTGCTACTTCTCTTTTCTGATCAGTATCTTCTAACCGTAAAATAAAATCGCCATTATTCTGTTTGGCAACCAACCACGCAAAAAGAGCTGTACGAATACCGCCAACATGTAAAAATCCGGTTGGGCTGGGGGCAAAACGCGTTCTAACTTTCGTCATATTGCTTGGATTTGTTTAATTTTTTATCGAAAACTAGTAAACTTACACCACTTATTAAACAAATACTGCCAAAATATGCTGAACCAAAAGCATTTGTATCTGGTATGTAATCTACCCAAACATTTATAGCGCAAGCAATTCCACTAGCTACTAAACTAACTCCTGTGAGTTGCATTAGTCTATCTGGCTTAACAGGTACTGATTCAAGGTTATTTACTTTTGGATCAATGTTTGGTTTTGAAAGCTCTGAAGATGTTTGCATAACTATATTTTAACAGATGTAAATTAAAGTTGCTAATAACAAGTAAAGATTATTTTGTTTAAAAAGCTTGACTTTAATTAGTATAAGGTAAACAATAATTACTATGAAATTAACTAAACTGAACGCGCTCGTGATTATTACACCGTACCTGCGGGTCTGATTTAGTTAATTTGCAAAAAAATATCAGCCCGCAACTAGCGGGTTTTTTTAATAGAAAGGAAAATAAATGCAAAACATAACATTATTTGAAAGATTTGGCGATCAAATGCCTCCTGGCTACGGTGTTACAGAAGAGCAACGCGCTGAGAATATTCAGATAGACAATAATTTAGTTAGCTTGGCTTTAAGAAGTTGTATTGAATATCGTGAAGATGATTCATTAAATATAGATTAGTTGTTTATTAATTTTAAAAAATTAATAAAGGCAAAAATTGGTTACATACTGGTTGCAATATTTGAAAGTTGAGCATTGCTTAAGCCATTACTTTCTATTTGGTACCAAATTCCACCATTTACCCAAGTTGCTTTACCATTGCCGTAAAGGTAAATTGTGAGCCCTTTATCTTGCGTGGCCGTAAATGCAAGATTATGATTTGTGATAATGTTTTCTAGGAGTGTTTGACTATTCCAATTTGAGACTTCTTGATTCACAGTGTACGACCTATTATCTGTGTTAGACTTAAAGCCTAAAGAAATTTTACCAGCTTGTTGGCTGATTGGGTCAATTAATGAATAGCCATCTGGTTTATATTTGGGCATTGATGCGCTAAAGCCGGCTTTATTGCTAGCAAGTTTTAGGCTCAATAATGCTAAATTTAAATAAGCAAAAATCCCTACAA
>CAZRVM010000026.1:0-8375 GCA_964603625.1 uncultured Candidatus Saccharibacteria bacterium | reverse complement strand
TTGCCCAAACTGGACTCATATTTTGAGTATAAAGCACAAGATTGCCGTCACCTTGAAGTATTAACTTGCTTGCCTGCATATTGGCTGAAAGAGAAGACCATCTGCTTTTAAAACCAATATCTAAGCTTAGGTTTCCATTTCTAGCAAGGTTTAGAGTTGAATTACCGTCATTTGAAATTAGATAATCACCTATATTTAAGCTCATACCAGAATTCATAAAATTCTTGTTTTGTACGATACCATTTGAAGCAGTGACTACATTAAACCTTACATCTAAGTTTGATCCAACAAGCCAGCTGTATCCGTCGGCTACACCCCTAAATGAGTCTTGGTATGATCCGGTCTGGTTAGGGGCTTTCAAGACAAATTCAAATGTCGCCGTTTGGCCAATATCAACAGTATTTTCTATCATGTGTGTGGGTCGCGAGCCATTTAGCCAGCCAGATGTACTAAATTGACTGATATGATCTTGCGGGTTTTGAGTTCCAATATTCAAAAAACTCTTTTGCCATACCTTTGTGCCAGAATTTTGAGCCTTAATTCTTACATATATATAGCCACCTGGTTGGACAGTTGGTTTGTCGGTAAACCTTACAGTTTTTTGGGCATCTGCAAAAACTTCGGTACTAACAGGAGTCCAGCCCCAAGGAATATCTTGCCTTGTAGAGCCAAACCAGTCATTAAACAGCCGCCAAAAGTTACGGTTGCCATAACTGCTACAGCCATCTCCCGTTCCGTAAAGATTATCTAGTGCTGCTTGGTTAGGGCGGTACGGGGTATAAATATAAAGCCCAGCCGTTGCTTGGTTTTGAATATAAACATTAGACGACCCACAGCTAGCATTGGGGTTCCATAAAATTGTATTATTTCGGCCAGAGCTATAATTATAATCAGTTGCGTTAATTTTGTAGCGGTTGTAGGCTTTAGCGGCTTGGTATACTTGGTTAAAAAAACCATAATATTCGCTATCACAAGGAGCGGTATCTGGGCAACCGTAGCCGGTAGCACTACGATATTGTACTGGCCAAGGCCAATCGTCGGTAACCAAGCTTTGTTCTTTTTGAAGTAACACTAACAGTACTTTTGGGCTAATATTACAAGCTTGAGCAACATCGTAAATTATGCCAGCAGAAGATTTGTTGCCTCCAGTAATACCTCCTCCACAATACTCATTGCTAGCCACAGAAGGCACGGATTGAGTATAGCTTTTTAAGCAAGTAAAAGGTGTGCTAACTCCTTTAGACGAGGCATAGGCTGCTCTGGTGGTTCCGCCGTATGGTTGTGCGCCCCAGGTATCACAATTTGGCACCTTGGCATTTAAAAAATTTTGAACATCATAAACAGACATAGACGAGCCATTAAAGAACACAGAATCGCTTATAATGTTGCCAGCATCAAATTGCGATCCGCTAAGTGCACTTACTTTAGTTGGAAGTAGCAAAAAAACAGTTATTAGCACCGGAAGTGTTGCTAGTATAACTGTTAAAGGATTTAATTTATTTTTAAGCATATGCATAACCTATTCTATTTTAACAGTTTGTGGTTTAGAGCTGCCAGTTGTAGTACCGGCTGTGTATTGTACAATAACTTGCCAATCGCCGGCTTGTTTAAATTCTGATCTGTCTATTAATGGATTTGTGCAAATTGTGGTTGTTGCATCTTTGTAGGCTTTTGTTTCTTTACTAACCACTAGCTCGCCCTTTGTAAGGGTAATTTTGCATGTGCCGTCTTGGTATTTATTAGCTACAAATGACCTTACTTCTATAACATTATTGTATTGAGCTGCATCGGTAATTATAACTTCTGCATTATTGTTTGTAGGATCTGTTGTAGTTGAGTTGTTTGTACTGTCTTTTTTTTGGGCATCTTCTTGTTCCTGCCTTTTAACAACCTCTGGCTTAATTTCGTTACCAGATTGTTTTTCTTCTTGGGTGGGGGGTGTATAAATTGTGTTGCTGTTTTTCTTTTGAAAGTAGTGTTTGTAGGCAAAGTAACTACCACCGACCAACATTAAAATAACCAAAAACAATATTATTGGTTTTTTTGATCGGCGTTGTTTACTTGGTTTAGAGTTTTGTTTATAGTTCATTTTTATTTATTTCAACTACAAAACAATATTAATATAAAAAGCACATAGATTCAATAGGTAATGCGGTGTATTAAGCAGACTATAAACTACTAAGTTTAAAAATTATCCAGCTTGGGGAGAGCTTCGGCGAATATTTTAGGGTGTAATTGTCTGAACCTTCTGGTAATGTCAAATTAATAACGGGGTTAATGCTTTTTTGTTGTAGAAATATGTATTTTTCATTTACTTTCCAACCTCTTTCTGTGTTCATATTTAAGATAATTTGTCCGGGCGAAGTTCTTTTGAGAATAATTTTATTAGGAGACCAATACTCAATAATAGCGTTATCGCTTAGCACTAAATCACACTTTGGGTTTATGTTTTCGCCACACTTTGAAGTGCCAATAACGTTATTAAGTGTATTGATGAGTGAATCATCAGCGTATATTTGACCACGATTTTGGCGAGTACTATTAAAATACGAATGTTCTGGATTAGTCATCATATCTAAATGCTGTTGTCCATTATCATAAGTAGTAAATGTGTTGTTATAGGTTGAAGAACTTACATCAATTGTAGGAAAACTTTTATATTGTAGTGGTTTTGCTCCAACCAATAGTTCTATAACCGCTAAAATTAGGAGTAAGTTAATAAGTTTGTTTTGTTTTTTCCACCAAGCTAAGAATACTAGTATTGCAAAAGCAGTAAGAATGGCAAATCGTGAAGGAACGCGCATTTGGCTATATCCGGGTAATTTCCTAAGAAAGTCGTAAGGGCTTATGCCAAAAATACTACCGATTGCTAGCATCGAACCAAAAAAACCAACTATTAAAATCGCGGTTAAAACCCAGTTATTTTTTAAGTCCATAATAAAGCGTTTTTTAAATAAGTTATAAAGCAAGATAGCTATGCAAAACGCAAAAGCAAGGCTAGTTCCGAACCCCATGTACATACTGTATTCGCCCCAAGACCAAGTTAGGTGGTTTGCTGGCATTGCTATAAACCTGTTGCCAACCGGTACAAACAAAGCTGTAAATAGTGTTGTTAGGCTTACTGGTGGCTCCACTAGCATTGATGCTGCTCTTTCGTTAGCTGTTACAAACAGCACAGTCGTTATAACTCTGTACCCAGCAAGAATTATTGTTAAGCTGATTGCTTTTGCAATAAATATTATGTCTTTTTTTGATACCCTTAAATTAATAAACTCAGAAGCTCTTTTAAAGCCAGAAATGTTACCAGGCTTAAGCATTAGAATTATAAAAAATAAACTGATTGCAAGCAAAGAGTATAGAAATGGGTAATGAACCGAACTCAGTAAGATGACAGACATAGTTATACCAAGCCCTAACCAAGCAAATTTTTTAGTGCGGATTGTAATAAAATAAAAAAGCCAAGGCAATAAAAACAATGACGTAAAAGTAAAATGGCTTATAGATCTATAGGCATAAAAACCACAAAACACCCACAAATAACTAACCAAAACACTCCTTAATCTATTAGCTTGTACAGTAGATTTGCAAAAGACATACATACCCCAAAATCCCAATATCATATAGGTTACGTAAGAAAGTTTAAGGCCATAAATTGTGCCAAAAATTAACACCAACACTGATTGTAAACTTAAGAGACCAAACTGAGGGTTTGCATATAAAGGCAACCCGCCAGCTATCCAAGGATTCCAGCTAGGGAATTGATGATACTTAAGAATACTAATACGCATTGCCTCATACATCTGTGCATAATAGTCAAAATCACCCCAAAACACTCGCTTACTAGTAAGTAATAATTTTGTTGAATATATTAATATTGGTGTGGTTGCTACAATAACAAAAAGTATAGCTTTCCGTTTTAAATAAATGTTTTTTATTAAATTAAATAAGATTTGTTTTAATGATTTTTTACCAAAAATTAAATGTTTGTAGATAAAGTAATTCCAAAGAGTTGTAATGATTAGCGCTAAAGTACGGCTAAATAATAAATATTCTTTTGGCATTAGGCTTACAACAGCCAGAGTAAAAACATAGTTCCAAATAACTAATATTCCGTAGGCGACGCTTTGTTTAGATAAAGTCTTAACTTCTTTTGAGTAGTCTTTAAAAGCAAATATTTTTTGAAAAATAAAGGCGGATATTAATCCAAACCAAAAGGCTATACCAGTTGCAACAGTTCTTTGTAAAGACAAACCTTTAACTAAGCTAAATAATATAATTAACTCAAAAAGGTACGATGCTCCGCCAATTACGCAGTATCTAACAGCAGTTTTGTTCCATAATTTTTTAATCACTAAGTTACAGTATATAATATAAGTCATTAATTTATGCTAGGGGTTAAATGAAAAGAGTAGCAATAATTGTTCCGTGTTATAACGAAAAAGAGTCTTTGTTGGCTTTGTTTAAGGCAATAAAATCCGTAAAAGATAAAATTAGTAATTACCAAATAGATTTTTTGTTAATTAACGACGGTAGTAGTGATAAAACTCAAGCAATAATCGAAGATTTAGCCAAAAAAAATAGGTGGGTATTTTTTAGAGAGTTTGCACATAACGCAGGCCACCAATCGGCAATACGAGCTGGGATTGACGCATCCACAAGCTATGATGCGGCGATAATGTTAGATGCAGATTTACAGCACCCACCAGAATACATACCTAAAATGCTAGATTGTTGGAGTAAAAGTGGCTGCAATATTGTGCAAATGTTAAGACGAGATAGCTCTAGCGAAGCTGGGCAAATTAAATATTGGACATCAAAACTTTATTACACACTAATTAATTATTTATCAGGACTAAATTTGGAATATGGCTCTTCAGACTTCAGGCTAATAGATAACAGAGTCATTAAAGCAGTTGCTAGTAGTCCAGAAGCTAACCTATTTTTAAGGGGCTACTTTGCCTGGATTAATGTTAAAAAAGAGTCAATACAATACAAACCAAGCGCTAGGTTTGCAGGCAGTAGTAAATATACATTTAAAAAAATGTTAGCTTTAGCAAAGCAAGGTATTTTGCAATTTAGCGAAAAACCACTAAGACTTGCTATGAATATGGGTTCAATAGTAGCGTTAGCGTCATTTTTATATGGAGTTTATTTAATTATTGGGCATATTGTAGGTTTTGAATCGGTTAGTGGCTGGACATCACTTATGGTAGTTATGTTATTTTGCTTTGGTATTAACTTTGTTTTATTGGGTCTGATTGGCAGGTACCTTGCCCATTCAATTAGCTTACAAAAAAAACGCCCAGAATACATTGTGGCAAGCGAGAAATTACATATATAATAAAAGTTAAAAAGGAGGAGTATATTAATGGGGAATAAAGTATTAAGATGTGTGGTCTGTGGGCATAGTAAGTTTAATGATTATCACAATATTTTGATTGAATGTGCCAATTGTGGCCATATTTCAGCCAAAGAGATGCCAACAAATCTTGAATTGAAAAAACTCTACCAAGAAGAGTATTTTTTTGGCATGGAGTATTTTGACTATAAAGCCGATAAGCCTGCGCTTGAAAAGAATTTCAAAAAGAGAATTAAAAGATTAAATAAAAGAGTACTAGATGATAATTTTAGTATTATTGAAATAGGTAGTGCCTATGGATTTTTCCTAAACTTAGTTAAAGATGGAGTTAAGAATCATATTGGTTTTGAGGTTAGTGAAGATGGAGTTAATTATTCTAATAAAAAACTAAAGCTTAATACTACCACAAAAGACTTTATGAAGTATAAATTTAAAAAGAATAGTATTGATACGGTTTTTTTATGGGATGTAATGGAACACCTAACTCAACCAGAGAAATATGTTAAAAAAATATCAGAGATACTCAAACCGGGTGGTAGGATAGTATTCACCACAGGAGATATCGGCAAAGTGCTTCCTAGAATTAGAAAAGATAAATGGCGAATGATACATCCACCAACACATGTTCATTATTTTACTGCTAAGTCTGCTAAAAAAATGCTTAGCAACTATAATCTAGAGGTAGAGGACATATACTATAAAGGTATATACAGGAACTTGGGTTCTGTCGCAAACCAGATTATTTCGAATAGGAAAGCAAAAAAATCAAATACAAGAATTCTTGAATTGGGTCATAATTTTGCAGATAAGACTAAGTTGACCAAGCTCAATTTTCCGCTTAATACATTTGATGTTATGGAAGTAGTGGCAGTAAAAATATAAATTATTAAAATTTGGTTAATGCCATATATTAATAACTGTAGAGTGGCTTTTAATGTATTATCAAAAATATCAAACGGATAAACATGCACTTTATATCATCGCAAGCATTTACATTTTTCTGACTTACCAAACTCCTTGTGTGAAATCTTGGAAGCTAGGACTCGGAACAATCATTAAAATAAATTATTCTAATATCTGATACAACCTTTGTCAGAATTCTAACTCCGTTTATCAATGGTCAAATTTATTAAAAACGAAAAATTATAATAAGTTTAGGCAATTTATGTTTGTAATGTATAGTTTAATGTGTGGTGAAACGCTATATTAAAAAAGCTTACGGATGGCGCCCGTTTAGGTATTTAGTAGCTGGGGGGTTTGCGTTCTTGTCTGATTATGGAACTTTTTTAATGTTGCATTATATTGTAGGCTTGAGCTCGCCCCAAAGTGGTGTAATGAGCTTCTGTATTGGACTTATAATTAGTTTTACATTGCAACGGTTTTGGGTGTTTAGGGGTGATTCTAATCAGCTCGTAAAAAGGGAAGTAATTGGTTATGGCGTGCTGGCAGTTATTAATTTTTTTGTAACCGCTTATGGTTTGATTTTATTAGATCATTTTGGTATTCCGGCTTTTATTGCAAAGCTGATGATTGTTGGAATGATTACCATTTGGAACTATTTGCTCTATAAAAATGTTATTTTTAAAGTTAAAGACGATGAAATTACGGTGAGCAGTAAAAATATAGCGTAAAAAGTACATTATTATAAATAACAAATACAAAGTATAATTTTAAAGATGATTAGCATAATTATTGCTGGAGGGTCTGGAACGCGGTTGTGGCCACTTTCTACCCCAAGCTACCCAAAACATTTGTTAAAAGTAAATGGTAATAGCAAATCTTTACTTCAAAATACTTACGAGAGAATAAAGAATTTTAGTTCTGCGGTTTATGTGATAACTGAAAAAAGCCATGCTCATTTAGTTAAAGCTCAACTACCCGAGCTTAAACCAGACAATTTTATTGTAGAGCCTGCTCGGCGTGGGACGGCTAGTTGTATAATTGCGGGTCTTGCAAAAATTTCTAATTTGGTTGATAAAAATGAAGCTATTGCATTTGTGGCTGCGGATCATTATGTACGAGATGCTAAAGGTTTTGAGTATTCTTTTAATATTGCTCAAGAGGTTTCTAGTCAAGAAAAAAGAATTGTTTTAGTTGGGGTAGAGCCAGACAGCCCCGCAACTGGTTTTGGTTATATTGAGAAGGGTAATATTTTTGATGAACAAAGATTAATTTATGATGTTAAGGCTTTTAAAGAAAAGCCTAGCTATAATAAGGCACAAAAATATCTAAAAAGTGGGAATTATTTGTGGAACTGTAGTTATTTTGTAGGATCTTTGAATACTTTTTTAAATTGTATGGAAAAGTATGCACCAAATCTAAAAGAAGGCTACAACAAGCTGGTCAAAACTGAAACTGAAGATCAATACAACGAGGTTTATTTAAGTTTTGAAAACATTGCGATTGATTATGCATTAATAGAACGAGTTAAAAATTTGTTAGTTGTGCCGGCATCTTTTGATTGGATGGATTTAGGCTCTTTTGCCGACCTGCATAAAGCGGTAGACAGAGATGAAGATGGCAATCACCAAAAAGGTTATGTTGAGGTTGTGGAATCTACTAATGCCTTTATTCAGAATCATTTGAATACTCCAGTGGCAGTAATTGGGTTAGATAACGTAACAGTAGTTGCTACCAAAGACGGTATTTTGGTAGCTAGAAAAGATATGTCTCAGGCTGTTGGTGATGTGGCTAAGAAAATTCATAAAAATCAAGAAATGAAAGGGGAATAATTGAAAAAAGTTATAGCATTTGATTTAGACGATACTTTAGCAATTACAAAGTCGCCAATTTCAGATAAGATGTCTGAGTTGCTGGGAGAATTATTAACTAAATGCCAAGTTTGTGTAATTTCTGGTGGTTGGTTAACTCAATTTGAAAAGCAAGTTATTGAAGAACTTAAAATAGAGAAACATTATTTACAAAACCTACATTTAATGCCAACCTGTGGAACGCGTTATTACCGCTACAATGCCATAGATGATAAGTGGCAAATGATTTACTCTGAAGATATTCC
>CAZRVM010000025.1:1928-8765 GCA_964603625.1 uncultured Candidatus Saccharibacteria bacterium | reverse complement strand
TTTTGCTAACAGCCATTTCTAGCCAAGTAACAGCTTTTTTATAAAGTCTGTCGTTTATTTCTAATTCGCCTAATTCTACATAGGGATTTGGGTCATCGGGGTTTTCGGCTAATGCCCTCATATAACAACCCCTAGCTTTGGCGGTGTCGTTATAGGCTTGGTAAATCATGCCTAGATAAACCCAGGCTTGTGAGCGTTCTTCGGCCCAGCCAGATAGTCGTAAATATTCTTCAAACAGTTGTTTAGCATCTGGGTATCTGTAGGCATCTATATAGTGAGTGGCTAAATAATAAAGGATTCTAGGGTCAGCTGTTTCTACTCGACCATATTCATCTAACATGCCCTCTAAGAGTTCTATGTTTCTTGCTAGGGAAGCATCTCTGCGTTCTTCGGAAGCGTGGTGAACTATCCAGAATTCATCATTCATTGCCTTTTTAACTTTGCGACGTTCATTTAAGGTTTCGTGGACGGTTACTTCCATGTCGGCAAAGCTGGACTTCCAAGCAAATGAGTCATTGTTCTTAACAAGTCTAGCTACCCAGTGAGTAACAGTTACATTGCCATATTCATCGTGAGCATAATCATATTTGATATAAATTCCGTCTACTGAGTCAGTAATGGCGGCTACTTCTCTAATCTTTTCGGGATTTTCTACGGTATCGTCAGAGTCTAACCAAAGTATATGAGTAAAGTCTTTAGGTACTCGATTGAAGTTGTCGTTTCTAGCTTTTACAAAGTTACCTTCCCAGACGGTTTGTTTAACGTCTGCTTTGTATTTCTTGGCAATGTCTAGGACTTTCTGATTAATCCCTTTGCCTTTTGGCGAATTGATGTCTAAGAAGATTCCATCAACATGCTTACTTATGTTTTTAAGACAAGCCTCTAATAAAGGTGCTTCATCTTTTGAGCCTTTTACTATCATAGCCAGCGCTACTTTCACCATACAGTCCTCCCCCAACATATATGTCTGTTGCGTGGGTAATATGCCTTATCGCAACGTTTACAAAATTTAATATAAGCCAATTTTAAAACCTTTTCGCTACTTTAAATTGTGGAAAATTCTTTATAAACCATGCAAAGTGGTCTTTGTCTGTAAATAAGGTTGGAGCTGTATCTGATAGCCTTTGCCAAAGGACATTAGGCATAGCTGTACCTATTCTTAATTCTGAGTCTTTAATTTTTACCCCAAATTCATTAAAGGTATCATCAGCTTCGTGTTGTTTTTTAGCGTCTTCAAGTTCCAGTTTAGCCCATTGCGCTCCAGTAATAACCTGGCCGTTAGGCATCTTAAACTTTTCTTTCATAAAATTATTTATACAGATTTGAAGATTCTTCTTATCCCACTGGTCGGGCATTCCAATAACATCTTTCCACCCAACATCTTTATCTCTAAGACGTTTACTCATAATGTTGCCCTCAAGTAATTCATGTTAAATGAAGATTACCATAAAAGAAAAAAAGCCGTCAACGACGACTTTTAATCTACTAGTTAGTATAGTTTTAGCCTACAAATGCGTGGACTCCATACAATTCTTCTGCTGCTTTGCGATATGCTAAATGTGCCTCTCTGTCTGTATCATAGTACCCTAACGATATTTGTCGGTTCCCAACTTTTATTCTAGCTCGCCATTTTTTGGATAATTTGTGATAACTAGCGCCTTTTAGACTTGTTGATAATCCTTTTCTAGAATCTTTACGACGGTTCATGTGATTTTGTGAAGCAGTTACTATCCTTAAATTGCTTTTTCTATTATCTAGTTTATTGCCATTTATATGGTCGGTGTGCAATCCTTCTGGTGTTTTAGACACTATCCTATGTAGATATATTTTTTTACCCGTACCATCATTTTTATGCCTTGATGGATAACCATTAGATAGGTGCCAACTATATCTAGATAATTCTTTATAATCTTCTTCGTCTACCTTAGTTTTATGTCCAGATGCTAATACTATATATTTCATACCCCACAATAATAACAAAGACCCCTTACGGGGTCAATGTTTCTTGCTATATTAGCGTATTTATTGGATACTATCCGACAAAGTAGCCGCTTCTATATGCACTAGATTTTTGGTTAAGAGCTTCAAGTGTAGCTTCTGCTTCAATCAAGCCCTTAGTAGCTGAACCAGTCTTACCAAGTGGGGTAAGTTTTGGTTGTCGGTTCACTAACCATGCTCGCCTCCACTTGCTTGTGTCTACTGCTAGAACACCGCTAGATGGAACTTCACGGCTAAAGCTAATGTTGTGAGTACCGAAAGCTGAAACGTATGTGTCGACTCTAAGAACTTGCTTGAACTGACCAGCCTCTAAGTTAGAAGTAGTCTTTGTGTTAAAGCGGTCAACAACTAGTTTTAGGTAGCTTGGTAGCAATACTAGGTCTACAGTAGAGTCAGTTCCACCATCATAAATTCCTTTGATGATGTCGTTAAACTCTGTTTCTGTAAATGAAGTACCAGAAGCACGAGCTGTTTTGTTAGTTGTGATAAGAGCAATAGCTCCGTCCTGTCGTCTTGCAACGCCAGATGAACCAGATGCACGAGTACCAGCGATAGCTGCTTTTTCCATGTCTCTGTTCATTTCTACCATTTTCTTCTCAGTTTGGTAGGTGAATGGGTCGCCCATTCCGTAGTGAGGGATAGCTGATTCTGTATCAGAAACAACTACGTCTTTCCTAAACAACTGAACAATATTAGTAGTTCTTGTAGGTTGTGTTAGGTCGCTTACTGTTACATCGCTAGATTCAATAGCAGCGTTATCTGCACTTGCAGCGTATGTATCAACTTGCCATTCGTGAAGTGTATTCTGAGCAACACTCTCACCAATGCTAGACAAGAAAGGAGTAGATGTGAAGTCAAGGTTAGTTATAGCCTCTCTTACATCTTCTGGCCTTGTAGTGTCCATGTGTGTAATTAATCCTATTGCCATTTGTTTTTATCCTTTTGGTTTAATTTTTAAAGTTTAACTTAGGTTTATTCCAGGCCTGCCATCTTTCTCATTGCCTTGACCCCCTCTAGTTGACTAACTATTTGGGTTCTAGCCTGTCTGTCGCCATACTTACTTCTGGCATACAGCTCGGCTTTGCTAGTATCGGCTGGAACTTGAGCTGGTAGAGCTGACTCTACCTGGGCAGCTTGCTTTTCAACAATTTTAGCTTTTGTTTCTTGAGTAGCTATCTTTTTGGCTTCCTCTATGACCTTATTTTGGCTCATACTCTGGCTTTTAAGAAATGCGTACTCTAACTTAGCTTGATGACCCTGAATTTCTTGAATTAGTGGGTCGGAGTTTAGTACCTTCTGCATTGATGCAGCGTCAGCATTAGGGTGAGTCATTATGAATGACTGTACCGCTACTTGAGATTTAAGGTTCTCCATCTCATTGTTGATGGGGTCAGGTCCTATTGCGTAAGGGTCTGCTTGTGCCTGAGTCTGCGGTTCAGGTGCAGTAAAACTTTCGTTTAGAATCCTAGCAAGTTCAGCTTTCTCCTGGCTGTCTCTAGTAGCTTTGGCTTGGAGTTCCTTGTAGGCGTTTTCCATGTCCTCTACTGATTTATATTTGCCAGCATACAGCTTTTCTTCAACCGTGTCCTCTGCTTTTACCTCAACCGTTCCTTCTGTTTGTTGAGTCGCTTCGGGGGTTACTTCGTTTACCTGTACGTCGGCCTCACTTTGTGTCACTTGAGCTGACGTGTCCGTTGCAGCGGGGTCAACTGTCTGTGAAGTTTGGGTTTCGTCCATACAGTGTTATTTAATTGTAGAATTATTTTTATGTCAAGCGGTTTCGTTATAGTAGGAATTTAGCTGTTCATTTAGTTGTCGAGACATTGCATCCGCACCCTTAATTTGCTGGATTGGATAAAGGTATGAAATAATTTCTCCTCTTACTTTATAAAAATCGTTCATATCCTTAATGTTATCGCCAGTAAAGGCCCAAATCATTTTATCGGCAACAGTATTCATTAAAAGACTAAAGAAGTCTTCAAATTCTGGACTGCCATTTATTCTGTTTAGTTTTGCGTAGTGTTCTATTTGTTCACTTATGGCTTGTTTTTGGGCTTCTTCCATCATTTCTCCTATTGATTACCTATTAATGTTGCTAATTCGTTATCAGCACGAGTTCCTTGTAGAGTTTCTGGGGTCTGTATGGCTTGTTGCGTCTGGGCCATAGCTGTTGCTTCAGCTTGTGCCTGCTGTGCTTGCATCATTTGAGCTTGTTGGGCGGCCTGCTGTTGTTGAGCTTGTTGTGCTACGCCTAAAGCGTTACTTAGTTCAGCATATATCTCATCTTTGCCTGGTAGTTCAAAAGTATCTAGTACCATTCTAAGAATTGGCATGACTACGTTAGGGTTAGACTGAATAATAGGCCCAACAATAGGAGTTATGTACTGTAATAGCTGGATAGCTTCTTGTCTTTGAGCTATTTCATCCTTAGGAAGCATTGAACCAGTTTCTATATCTATAAAGTAATCACCTCGTATGTCCTCTGGGCTTAGTTTAATCCATTCCTGGGCTTTTTCTTCGCCAACTATTTGTATTACCCTTTCTTGGTCAAGGAACTGCTGATTTAGGGCGAAAATCTGTTGTCCAATCTCTTTTACGGCTTCTTCTAGGAGAGCAATTTTAATGGCAAATCGCTTACCAGCCATAGATTGAGCTGTGACTACCTCTGTAGCACTCCTCCTCTGAGGATTATCGGGAAGTAGACCTATGCCTATTTCATCTATCGCTACAGACATCTTTATGTCCTGTGCGGTTTGCTGCTCAATATCACGGGCAGTTCCTTGCAGTTGTGGGAGTGTAAATACGTCCATTGACTGTAAGTCAGACACCATCCATACGTTTCCTGGAGACATAACAGCAGAATTAGGGTTTCTGAGGGTTCCTGGTACCATTCTAATAACTGGATTAAGTGCTAAGTTATCGTAGTCCCTTCTTTGGTTTCTAATGGCGTTAATTTCTCTCTGAAGTGGGTCGATGACGCTTAATTCGCTCTGTCCGTAGAGTTTGTGTGGGTCTCGGTAGTCATCTAACTCAACAAACGGTAGTTTTTTATGATTATAAGGGTTGGGACTGTCTCTAAGCACTACTTTTTTATTAGCGACAACAATAAGACGGTCTGGCTCCCAATATTCTAAGACTTCTACGAGTTCTTTGTATTTGTCTTGATTAGGTGTAGTGTTATTTCTATTTAAATATAGAGAATTTGTCTTATCAAAGCTAGTGTCTTCTATTTTCTCGGTATTTTTGTAGTTTGGATTGTTTTTAAGTTCCTCTAGTGGGATTGTTTTGCGGTGTATTACGAAAGAAGCTTCCTTTAAGGACATAGAGTCAGGGTCTATGTAGATGTCAAATGGGTCACAAACCTCTACTCTAGGGTCATCATGCTCTACTTCGCTTTTAGTAACTGTTTTAAAGGTGATTTTATCGTTTTCGTCCACTACTGGTTCTTCAATAGTTGTAACTTTGGTCTTAAACTTCCAGCCAACTTTAATAATTCCCTTGGAATACATGAGTGAATCTTTAATATAGTCGTACATTATTGTACGCATACCAAGTCTTGACCATTGATAAGTAAGTAATTTATTGACAACTTCTGATTGTGCTGGAGTAGAGATGTTAATATCACCAACTTGCTGTGCTTCTTCGGGCATTTGTGGCTCAGGAATTCCCCTATTGATGGCCCTCCACTTAGGGTCTCTAGCAAAAACTTTAGGAATAATAGTTTCAACTACTGTAAAGCTCCAGGGAATGAATAATTTACTCCTCCATGGGTATAAACTAGTGTCTAGTTTTCCTCTCCAGTTGTTATAACTTCTTTTCCATATATCTTCCTGCTCTAAAGCTCTGAAATTTCTAGCTAATTCAAAGCGGTCTGTTACTTTTTTTAATGTAGATTCGTTAGAATCCATGTTTTTTGGTTTAGGGTCTGTTGGTTTATCTTTTTTAGTTGTTTTCTTCATTTTATTCACCTTTAATGTTTGTATATTAAAACTTTTATTAATATCCGACAATGCTATCTACTGGTCTACTGAGATAGTTCATTGTTTCTTCTTCTTGTGAGCCACCTTGGTACATCATAACGAAGTATCTAAATTCGTCTAATATGTGGTTATTTTTGTCTTCAGGGATGTTTACAGCATCGCCCATACGGTCTTTACGCCATGAGTAGGACATAAATTCTTTAATGGTAGCCTTACATCTAGGATGGATGACAATCTTTTGTTCTTTTAAGAGTTGATGTACTTGATTAATACCAGCAATTATCCATTGTTTAGAAGAAGTTTCTTTAGCGGCCATGTTCTTTTTAACTGGTATAGCGTAGATTCCGTAAGTACCTAGGTCCATAATTGATTGTTTGGCGGCAGAGTCAGCATAAGTAGCCACAAAATATCTATGGGCGGATTTCTGTTTAATAAGTTCAGCTAATTCACTTGTATAAATATCGGAAATATACAATTCATCAAAGACATAAATGACTCCGTCCTTATCTACACCTATAAATGAAACAGCGTTAGGGTCGGTAGCTCCAAAGTCTAAGCTTCTGTAGAAAGTCCAGTTCTCGTCTACTTCAAATTCTCTAACATGAACTTTGTCATCAAAGCCCGTATATATAAGACCTGTAAACTTAGCAAACTCAGCTAAATATTCCTGGGTAAAGAATTCTTCTGTAAGCCTAGCTCTCTCTGCGTCTAGGTTCTCTTTTTTAATAGTAGGGTTATCGTAGGAGGTGAAGTGGAAGGTCTTCCAGAGCTTCTGGTTTTCGTTATCAGTCTCAAAGGCTACAGCATCATCCCAGAACTTTTTAAAGTGATTAGCTACTCCATTAGGGGTGGTAATAAA
>CAZRVM010000025.1:0-1828 GCA_964603625.1 uncultured Candidatus Saccharibacteria bacterium | reverse complement strand
TCATCGTCTTGGGCGGCTACTTTCATCATTTGTGCTACTGCCCATTCTGGAGTGGCTCCTTGAGCTTCTAGAGCGTCATTGATGGCTTGTTGGATATGGGGTTGGTTAATCTTCTTAGAGGCGTTTACTCTTAGGGCGTTATCGGTTTTAGGTACAGCGTAGCCTGCTTCTGCAAAGGCTTGTGGTTGAGACTTACCTTGAATTACGGCTTTTACTAGTTTCTTTTCTTTTGGTTTAAGCTTCTTTGCTTTGTTCATTCAGATAGTCCTGATGTGATTACGAGGATTAATAAATATGCTATTAGCCATACAAATAACTTATACCAGAATTCTTCTGTTCCTAAAAGCATAAAAGCAGTTGCTAGGAGTCCTGAGATTGTGGCGTGTTTATAAATCTTATTGCTCATAGGTTGTCTCCTAAGTATTTAATAGGGTCGTCACTAACTACCATGTTCTGTAAATGATTCCACCAACCTAACTTACCTGTACCGCCTTGTGAGATTCCGCCACCACCCTCTCCCCATAGGGCTTTAGCAAAGTCTTTATCTACAATTAAAGTTCCTAATATTACAAGAGGGTCAGTCATTCCTGCTTCAATATAACTTTGCATTTGTTCTACTGTGCCTTTAAAGCCATTGTTATTTGCCTTAGTTATAGCTTTCTCTAAGATTTCTTTATCCATTCTTACAGCCTTTCTGTAGGCACTTGCCGTAGACGGTCAATGGGAGGTTATGTTCTTTGCAGAGGTTTACACCCTTACTTACTTTAAGTTCTTCTAAGGCCTTGCTAGGGCTTGGGCTGGAGCCTGTTGGTGGTCTTAGGTCCCACTGTTTGCCTGGCTTGGTTACTATAGTGTCATCTTTATAGTGTTCTGATAGGAGCTTATTAATAAGTTCGGCTTTCTTTTCTTCTTGTTCAAATCTTAGCCAGTTTTGTTTACGAATATAGACTGTATAGTTCATTTAGACCACCTTATTTCTATTTTAGCTTTTGCCGATTCTTGTCCTAACGGGCAGTCACACCAATAAGGACTGGTAAATAGTCCACCGTCTGTTAGGTCTCCATTTCTACAATGTTTAGTACAGAACTTGTCTTGCAGTTCATAAAGCACTTCGTCTAGTTGTTGTTCGTCATGTTTATCAAGGTCAAGTCTTAACCAATATAGTTTTCTGTAAAGTCTAAGAGCTTCTTGTTTAGTCATATCGTATTACATTGTATTGTGTTGTATTACAATAGTCAACTATCTCATTTATTTGGCGTGTCAGGGAGTACCCTTATACACGGGTCTATCCACTGGGGAATCCTACCCCTACCCCTGTTTTTCTCATACATCTGGGTGCTATCCTGCTCTTATTCTTTCTTTTTCTCTTTCTTTTCTCTTATTACTACTACTTAACAGGGGCGGATAGTGTCGTACAAGGTATATTGTGCGACGTGTATATATCAGTGGGTATGATGTTTACTACCACTGTTAATCAGTATAGTAATGTCGTAAAATACTAGTCTTAACTGTTAGTAACACGTACTTAGTACACTGTTTACACACCACTTAGCTGAATAGTATTAGCTATATACCTATATATAATAGTATCTGTTATTAGCGGAATTAGCGGTCTTTATTAGCTGTATTAGCTGTTTAATCTATGGTATTAGCGGTTATTAGCTGATTATTAGTAATTATTATCTAATCTGTTATTTAGAGTTATCCACAGGATTATTATATTTTAGTGTATATAACCATTGACAGTATCATAATTGTTTGCTATACTGGTGTTAGATTAATCAAGCGGTTAATCACAACAATAAATAAGTTTTAGTGATTTATCACT
>CAZRVM010000024.1:0-10951 GCA_964603625.1 uncultured Candidatus Saccharibacteria bacterium | reverse complement strand
TCTCTACTATAAATGGTAGTGGCACGATAGACACAGCAGGATTATCACTTGTTACATCTATGATAGCAACTATAGCTGGGTCTGGGTCACTTACTGGAAACATGGTCGGTGCTGTACAAATGGCAGCCGACCTTGCTGGTAGTGGTGCGGTAACAGCTTCGTTAAAGATGTTGTCAGGACTTATAGCAGATTTATCTGGTTCAGGTGCAATATCAGCCGACCTTAAAGGTAAATTGTTCATGGAAGCTAATATCTATGTAAACGAGGGTGCAGCAACAGTAGACCAGATTATACAAGGTGTAGTAGAGGGGGTAGGAACAATAACCGCTACTGTACCAGAGCTACTAAACACTGAAACAGGTGACATTATAATACCGTTAGATTGATAGTGGTTGGCAGTACCACAGATAATGCTATAATGCAAATATAAACAAAAAGGAGTAAATAAAATGCCAGCGGCAAAACCTAAAATTCAAAAAACTTGTCCAACTTGCAAAATAGTATTTTTAGTAAAGCCGTCTGTTGCCGATATTAGAAGATGTTGCTCCGTAAAATGTCAAGGACTGTGGAAGCGAAGCACCAGAACTAACATCTCCTGTGGCACATGTAAGAAAGATTTTTCAGTAAGACCGTCTGATATTAAATTTGGTAGAAAGTTTTGCTCTAGAGATTGTGCTAAATTAATGTATAGCAAAATATTTAAAGGTAATAAACATAGAGTCGGCAAACAACCGTGGAATAAAGGCTTAGCTGGCTTTATGGCTGGTATCAATAACCCAAACTGGAAGGGAGGCTCTGGTACTAAAAGGCATCAAGCTATGGGTAAATTAGAATATCGTAATTGGCGAAAGTTTGTGTTTGAAAGAGATAATTATACCTGTCAAGACTGCACGGCTACCAGCACTTATCTGCATGCAGACCATATCATTGGTTGGTCAGAAAATGAAACACTGAGATATGATGTGGATAATGGTCAGACACTTTGTTACAAATGCCACTATAAAAAAACATTTAAAAAAATAGACGAGGACAAAGCATTACTATGGGGAGTGCCTCGTAAATACAGGAGTATAAAATGAACAGCACCTACCGAGACATCCAGGATAACGTCCTCTCGCTTATTTCTAAATCTGACGCTACTACTAGAAATCGCATAAAAACATGGATTAACTTAGGCTACCAAGATTTTGTACTAAGAGAACTGTGGCCTTTCAGGGAGAAAACAGGCACTTTAAGCACAGTGGCTAGTACACAAGAATATGATTTAGACTCAAATTTTTCCGATATTGACGCACAGAACATAATTGCAGTTACTAACCAAACTAATGGAACTAAATTAGTATATTGGCCGTATAACCAACTAAGAGCTAATCAGCCAGATTTTGACTCAGCAGGAGCAGCAGTTCCTACTAGATATTACATAAAAGCAGGAAAAATAGGTTTTTGGCCACTACCAGCAGATGCTTATAGCATAGCCATAGATTACTTCATTATCCCGACAGAGATGGTGGGCGATACAGCCGAACCAATTATTCCTTTAGCATACAGAGAAAGTTTAATGCAATATGCTCTTTCCTTAGAACATGATTTCAATACAGACCCAGACTTGGCTATGAAAGCTATGAACCGTTATGAACAGATAGTTTCTCTCGCTAGACAAAATCTTCTTACTCAACCAACAGACACAGAAACATTTAGAATACTAGGACCAGCCGATGCAAAAAACTGGACTGGATTATCTGGAGAGTTGAGGTAACAAATGCCCCTTAGTTTCCAACAAAACATGAAGTTCAGGAATAACCCTGAAGAAGTCATAGATGAGTTTAAACTTATTGGTGGCTTAATAACTGACAAACACGAAACCAAGCTAGAAAACAACCAATCCCCAGACCTAGGGGACGTTGTTTTTACAGACAAAGAAACTGTCAAGACTAGAAATGGTTACACAAGAAGCAACGGCAATCCAGTAGGCATAGCTTCTGACACCTCTAACACTGGTGCTAGTACAGGCACTCTAAGTATTACAGCTAACAATGACTATGTAGCTCAGACCTTTATACCATCAACTAGTATTTCTGTAACTCAAATAGACGCTTATTTAGCTATGCAGACTACAGGTCAAACTCAGTACGTTAGAGTACAGCTTTGGTCTACAGCTACAGGTGAACCAGATTCACTATTAGCCAGTTCACAGATTAAACAAATAAGTGGAACAGGCGAGACTACTTACAGTTTTAGATTTAGAACACCAGTTAGTTTAGTCACAGCCACTACTTATGCCTTAGTCATTAAACCAGTAGTTAGTGCTTCAGCTACAATTAACCAAGTAAATGTCCATCACACAGCCAACGCCTACGCTAATGGCAGTTCTTACACAACTACAGACGGTGGTGTTAGTTGGACTTCTGACTCACTAAAAGACCTTAAATTTAACCTTTACAGTGGTGGAGACACTCCTAATACTGGTCTAGCTCGCTTCTACAATACTACTGGTACTAAGCAAATGTTCTCTAAGTTTGGTACTTCAATTTATCGAAGTAATGACCTTACAGGAGCCTTGACTCAAATAACTATGCCTACGGGGTTAACTTGGGAATCTACTGGCTTCTTAGACTACACTGTAGCTAACGACACTCTACTTGCTATAGACGGTACTAACTATATTAAGAAATATCGTGGTTCAACTAACGCCAACTACACCACAGGAACTATTACTACGACTAATGGTTCTACTTCTGTTATTGGTTCAGGTACAAGCTGGAATACGTCTACTAATGCAGAAGTAGGTGAATATATCCAACTACCAGATACTAAATGGTACAAGATAACTAATATAGGTAGTGATACTTCTTTAACTATTGAAACTTCATATCAAGGTGCAGGGCTTAGTGGACAGAGCTATGTTATTTCGCCCTGGGGTGAAGTACAGGGTAAGCTAGGTACAGCTACAATTCCTTCAGGCTCTACTCGTCCTACTCCACAATTCATTGAAAACCACAGTAACCGTATATGGACACTAGATGGTAACTCTCTAAGATTCTCAGTATTAGATACTTCCGTAACTGAAGAACACTTTAACGACTGGGACACTACTAATAATTCAGGTGAAATCATTATCCCATCAGGTCAGGGAGATACTGGTACAGGATTATACTCCTTAAATAATACGTTATTCGTGTTTCAAAAACGGGCTATTTGGGGTGTTTACGGTACATCACCAGCTAACTTTGAGCTAAGAAACATTACTAACGAAGTAGGATTAATTAACAAGTCAACTTTAGTAGAGTGGGATAACTATCTTATATTCTTATCTGATGGTGGTATTTACTTGTTTGACGGCTCTAACTTAAAGAACGTATCAGAAGGTAAAATCAACACTTTATTAAACTCAATGGCCGACAAAACTAAGCCTAAAGCCGTAATCTGGGACAACAAATACCTATTATCTTATCCAACAACTAGCTCTAATTATAATAATGAAGCCATATTCTACGATATGTACTCTGGAGTTTTTGGACGCTTTAAAAACTTATACGCTAACGACTGGTTAGTGTGGAACGGTGGTGATGACAGTGGAGAGATTTACTTTGGCTCATCTAATCAAGGCTCTCTATATAGATGGGACTCTGGCACTAACGATGATGGCTACGAGATAGAGTCCTATTACTTTACTCCGTCATTTAGTTTTAACGCCAATATGCGAGATAAAGCTATGAAGAAGTTCTACGTTCAACAACTAGCTTTAGGTAACTGGACAGTGGACGTAACACAATACGGTAATATTACTGAAAACATCACTTCTGGCACGCCAATAGACATTTCTCCTGGTGATGCTTCTTACTGGGATGTAGCTCAATGGGACGTTGATTCATGGTCTGGAGAAGGAGCTGTATCTACTGAAAGAGTAGCTGAGTTCCAGGGGCTTTATAAATACGTTAAATATAAAATTGCTCAAGAAGGCTTTAACGAAGGCATGGAGCTTCTTGGACTAACAACAACTTCAAGAGTTAGGAGACTTCTCTAATGGCGTTATTAAAAGACATAAATCTAGCTAGTTCATCAGATGACCCAAATGAAAAACTAAATTCTTTAGTTAAGCAGTTGAACGAATGGGGACGAGCTATAAGTAACGAAGGACTCGTCAGACTATACAAAGATAACGCTGGCGACAACAGAGTTTTAATTGGACTACAAGGTAATGATTTCTCTGGCATTAAAGTAAGTAAAGTAGGTACAGATGTAACTACTGCTAGTGATGATGACCTTGTATTTAGTAGCGACTTCAATAACGAAGCATCTATTTCAATGAACGAATGGTTTGGTTCATATAAACTTTCAAGTTCATACACAAGCCTTAACGGTTCTTATACAGTAATCAATTTTGATGACTGGGAAGGCTATGATTGGTATTTTGAGTCTACTTACTTTACTGATGCTGGTACAGGCTATGTTCAGCTATTTAATGTTACAGACAATGTAGCGGTAACTGGCACGGAGTTCTCTACCACTAGCGTTGGTGAAGCTAATGCAGTTTACACTCGTTCATCCGCTCTAACAAAGCCAACTGGCACCAAAGCTTTTAGGGTTCAAGTAAAGATTGTGGGCGGCAATGGTACTACTGAAAACGTAAACTCTATGAAATCTAGAATGGTCTTTAGAACTGGTAGTTGATTAAACACTTGATTATGAATAAAATTATGATAGTAACAAAAATATAAGGAAAAACAAATGGCAAGATACAATAAATCACACGGAATGAGAAACACCAAGTTGTATAACATTTGGAACTCTATGTTGGGTAGATGTAATCGTCCGAGCCAAGACAGTTATCGTATTTATGGAGCTAAGGGAATAAAAGTGTGTAAAGAATGGCATAATTTTGTAAATTTTTATGCAGACATGGGTAACAGCTATAAAGATGGACTATCTTTAGACAGAATTGATAATAGCAAAGGTTATTACAAAGAAAATTGTCGTTGGGTGACAGTAAAAGAACAAGCTAGAAATACCAGTAGAACTCGATGGATAACAATAGATGGAGTAACTAAGAATTTATCTGCATGGATTGAAGATAGTGGACTAAAATCAAGTACAGTACGTCAGAGATATTATGTATTAAAATGGGACATTAAACGTTCTCTAGGAATAGGAGGATAAAGTCATCGCTACTAGATTTACAACCCAAGCACAAGCACAGCTTAATCCAGCCTACAACCAACAGATAGCTGCCGTACAGTCACAAATCCCTGCAATACAGCAACTTTACCAAGCATTAATACAAGGTCTTAGAGGCCAACAAGCTCAAGGAAACCAAACAATCTTAGAAGACGCTAACTCTAGGGGTATGTTAAGGTCTACTCAACCAGTAGTAGGACAACAGCAACTAGGTTCACAGATACTTCAAAAACAAGGTGAATACGGACTTCAACAACAAAAAGAACTTGGTGGTATTTACTCACAAGTGGCTGGCATTAACACTGACAGAGCCAATAACATAGCTAACTTAGCCAATTCCTTATACGGCATGGACATCCAACAGCAAACACTAAACAATCAGATTAATCAGGGTAATAGGCAATTTGCTCTACAACAACAGACAGCTAATCAACAGTATCAGTTAGGGCTACAGGCTGCTCAGAGAGGATATTAGTATGGACCCACAAGCAGAAGCCAACGCAATATACGCACCAGCCCTTCAAGCTATACAGGCTCAAACACCACAAATACAACAGCTTTATCAGACGCTTGTACAGGGCCTACAACAGCAGTCTATGGCTCAACAGCAGAATGTAGTTAATTCAGCCCAACAAAGGGGTCTGACGGCTCCTACGCTTGGCTCACAGGTAGCTGGAGCATACGGTCAAGACTTAAATCTAATAAACGCCCAATTAAACGCTCAAAGAGCCACTGATACAGCAGGAATCAACCAGCAAGTCGGTAAAACTAACGTAGCAAAAGCTGGCTCAGTTAATGACCTTGCCCAATCTCTACTTAAACAAAACATGGAAAACCAACAGAATGCTTATCAAATGCAAGATATTGAACGAAAAGCAGCCCTAGAACAGCAACAGAACCAAAACCAATTCAATATACAAAAAGCTAGATACGAAACAGCTCAAAGAGAAGCTGCCGCTAGAGCATACTCAAGTGCCGCTAGTGCTGCCGCTGAGATGGACTTAGAAGCATTTCTAAGCACTACTGAAGCTGCTCTTAAAAAGAAAATGGGTGGAGATGGCCACGTTAGTCCGCAAACATTTAGACAAGCTCTCGCCCTTTGGAAAGAAAAAGGTTTACCAGAGTCCGAGTTTATTAACAAATATAGTGGCTTTATAAATAAGAGCCATATTCAGGACTATATCGCACCTAACGCTGGAAGAACTAACCAACCAGCCAATATAGTTAATAAAAGCCAGATAAGGTTTTAAAATGTCTTACTTAAAAGATTTTTACGCAGAAGCTTTAAAAAACAAGAAAGCTAAGTTAAACACAGAACTTAATGCTGAAAAAAAAGCTAGAATTGACGAAAGTAGAAACTTAGACTTTTATGGTACTTTCGCTGCAACAATGAATCCTGAACTAGAAAAGCCTCTAATGCAACTACAATCTAGACTTAGACAACAGCAAACAAACGCAGTAAACGCAGGACTTAATCAGGGCATGTCTTACGAAGACATAGCTAATCAGTCAGGTATTTCTTTAGAACAAATCCAAGCTCAAGCGGAGCAAACAAAACCTGGCTATGGAGAAGTTAAGGGACAAAGCCTAGCAGACAAGGCTAAAGGTATAGCAAAGGGCGTAGTATCTTCTTATGACCGTGCTGGTACTAGTATTGGTGAATCTATAGCTTACGGTGGTAAGGACGCTACATCAGCTAGAAACGCCCAACAAACCACTATGGACACCAATATGGAGATTATCCGCAAAGCATCAGCTCAGCTTAAAGACCCTAATGTACCCGAAGAAAAGAAAGCTAGACTTCGAAGATTAATAGAAATAGTTGGTGGAACTAATCAAGACATAAGTCAACAAGCAGCAGGCGAAGCCCAGAGAGTCCAAGAACAACTAGACCCAGTTAAGAACGTAGCTGCTATTGCTAATGTAGGTATGGACATCGCTACACTTGGAACTGTTGGTGGAGCAACTAAAGCCGTTAATTTAGGTAGACAGGTTGCTACTGGTGCTGCTCAAGGAGCTGTCGCTGGAGCTTTTGGTGCTGTTGAGATGAACGGTAAAGATACTAACCTTAAAGACATAGCTACAGGAGCCGCTGTTGGTGGTGCATTAGGTGGAGGCTTAACAGCTGGTGTTGGAAAGTTTAGTCAATGGCTAGGCGATAGAAAAGCAGCTAAACTAGCTGCTAGAGAAGCTATGCAAACAGCCCAGATGAACGCTCCAATAGATGAAGCCGCATTAAAAGCCATTAATGCTATGGATGCTGAAGATGCCTTTATGAAATCTCAAGGCATTACCAACCCTGCTCGCTTACTTCCTGACGGCACCGAAGCTAAATCAGCAAGACTTATAGAAATAGACAACGAATTAGATGGACTAAGAAAAGGCACAACCGACCCCAACGCATACAAGTCCGTAAACAGTGAACTGACTGCTATGGCTGGGGAACCAATTGGTAATCCTAATCTAACTAAATCTGGCAACGTACCTAACCGCTCTACAACTAAAGCTGGTACTTTTGCCAATGATACTCCTAAGACTGTTGGTGACGCTTCTTATACTGCTCAAAGAGCTAGAGAGTTAATGAAAGAACGTTCTCAATTAGTCTCAGAAATAGATGCTATTAAAAACCCTGTAGTCAGACAGGCCGAAGAAGTAAACTTAGTAGACGCTAAACTACAGCAAGCCGTTAATACAGGCAATAGAACTGAAGCCGCTAAATTACAGAAAGAATATGATGTTCTAGTAGAGCAAGGCAATCAACTAGATAAGCAAATAGAATCACAAGACTTATTGAGCGGTAAGACTAAATCAGCAGCAGCAGCTAGAACAGAAGCCGAAGCTATTGAGAAAAACCTTACTGACGGATACGGTGAAGACGTTACTGGCTATATGAAAGAGACTGGCTTCCTAAAGAACCAAGGTATTCAAACTACTCAATTAATGGACCAAGACTACGACTTAGCTAAAAGAATTGCTATGGGCGAAGCTCAACCACCTAACGGACTACAAGCTTCATCTGTTTATGAAGGAGTAAAGACTAGAGCCATTAAAGAAGGCGATACTGAATTAATTAGACGACTAGCTACCGAATCTAAAGTGCCAACTATGGGTACACAAAAAGGTAGGTTTAACGCTGCCTTTGCCTATAGAGACCCAGAAAACCCTGTAACAGCCCTACAAGACCTTGTAAAAGCCCGTAAAGAATCTAAATTAAACATCCCTGCTACCGTAACCAAAGAAGAAACAGAACAGATTACTAGCTTAGCCGCAGAAGTAGCTAGGACTAAATCGCTAGTAGAACTTGGTAAGGCCGACAGACTAGAGTACGGTAAAGCACACGTTGCTTACATGAAGTACGTTGAGGGACTTAAAGAAGCCGCTAACAAGAAAACAGTTAAAGAGATGCTTTCTCACCCAGTAGATACAGCCGTGAGTCTAGCTGGAGTAACTAAATCACTAAGAGCTACACTTGATAACTCTGCTTTATTTAGACAGGGACTTAAGACTTTAACTACACATCCTGGTACTTGGCTTAAAAACGCCTCTCAGAGCTTCGTAGACATAGCTAAGACGCTTAAAGGCAGGGAAGTGATGGATTTCGTTGATGCCGACATCGTATCTCGCCAGAACGCTTTAAATGGCTTATATAAAAGAATGAAGTTAGATGTGCTTGGAGTAACAGAAGAAGCGTTCCCTGGCATAGCTCAAGAAAAGATACCTGGCATTGGTAGACTTTTTAAGGCTTCAGATGTGGCTTATACCGCTTTCCTTCAAAGAACTAGAGCTGATTTAGCCGACAAATACTTAGATTACGCAGTTAAAGCTGGCGTGGACATTACCGACAAGAAACAAATAGAATCTATTGGTAAATTGGTAAACTCTCTCACTTCTAGAGGAGACCTTGGTAGGCTAGAAAGTTCTGCTAGGGTTCTTAATAATGTGTTTTTCTCACCAAGACTTGTGAAAGCTAACATGGACATACTTACAGCCCACCAATTTCAGAGAGGCGTAACGCCATTTGTTAGAAAAAGAGCCGCACTTAACCTTTTAAAAATGGCAGCTAGTGTAGGAGCAGTCTTAACCGTAGCCAACGAAGTAAGGCCAGGTAGCGTAGAGTGGGACCCTAGAAGCTCAGATTTTGGCAAGATTAAAGTAGGAAATACAAGATTTGACGTAGCTGGTGGTATGGCTGGTTTTGTAACTCTAGGAAGTAGATTAGCTACAACTTCAAGTAAAAGTTCATCAACTGGCGAAGTTACTGATTTAAACACAGGGGATTTCGGTTCTAAAACTTCAGCAGATGTATTGCTAGACTTTACTCAAAACAAGTTTTCTCCAGCCGCAGGTGTAGTTAGGGATTATTTAAGAGGTAAGAATTTTAGTGGCGAAAAACCAACCGTAGGTAGCACACTAAATGACTTATTCGTGCCATTAATCATAGATAACTACAAGGAAACGAAGAAAGACCCTAACTCAGCTAATACACTAGTTGCTTTAATTGCCGATGGTTTAGGTATAGGTACTAACACCTACGGAATTTCTAATAACTGGAAAGCCAACTCTAGTAAAGAACTAGAAGGTTTTAAACAGAAAGTAGGCGAAAAGAAGTTTACTGAAGCTAACGATAAATTTAACCAACAATATACAGATTGGTTTACTCAGATTAGACAAGACGACGCTTTCTGGAAACTACCCCAAGAAGACCGCAAAAACTACCTTACTTTAAACAAAGACCGCATAAAAAAAGAAGTCTTAATGCAGTACGGCTATGAGTACAAAAAAACCAAGCGAAGCGACCAAACTCAGAACATAATAAACGAGCTAGACAAGTATAAAAAATGACAATAAAATAACCTTTAGGAGAAATAAAAATGCCATCAGGAATACCAAACTCATCAAAAACAAAACCATGCGAAATCTGTTTTAATGATTTTAAGTATTTTGATAGTACTGCAAAAAAGGGTCATGCTCGTTTTTGCTCTATCACTTGTCAAAAACAATGGCAGTCTATATCTAAAAAGGGCAAGAAACCTTATGAAATTACCGAGACAACTAAAAGTAAATTCAGGGCTGCAAAACTTGGTAAACCAAACCCTAGCAAGGGTATACCCAGGCCATCAATGAGAAAACTAGTTCATTCTTCCAGTGCTAGAGATAAAGTAGCAATGCGAAGACTAGAATATAGAAAATGGCGTAGTGCTGTATTTGCTAGAGACAACTACACCTGTCAGATATGTAACCAGTACGGTGTAACACTCCATGCCGACCACATTATTAGATGGAAAGACAATGAAGAACTTAGACTAGATATAAACAACGGAAGAACGTTATGTGTACCTTGCCACTACTACATAACATTTAAACGTAAAATGAAGCCTGGCACTAATTGGTGCAACTTCATGGCAAAGAAAGAAGGATAAGACAATTTCCACCATAAATAAACCAAATGATTTCCAACCAAACACTACAATAGCTTCATCAGAAGTAAACGATAACTTCGATACTATTTATTCAGAATTTAACGGAAACATAAGTTCAACTAACTTAGCTGACAATGCAGTAACGACTGCCAAAATAGCAGATGACGCAGTTACAGCCGCTAAAATAGCTGACGGTACAATTACCGCAGCTCAACTGTCTTCAGAAACATCTAAAGGCTACTACGACCTTGGAGACACACCAGACACCGTTACCTACAACGGCAATAGAAGTTACGACCTCGTATTTAACTCTAACGACCTTACTGACACCGTATCTAACGGAATGAGAGTAAAAC
>CAZRVM010000023.1:0-11010 GCA_964603625.1 uncultured Candidatus Saccharibacteria bacterium | reverse complement strand
TTGAGGGGCCAGTGGGAGCAATCCTGTGGAGGTTCAAGTCCTCTCATCCGCACCAGAATCCCGATTTTGGTGGACTACTACACGCAAGTCCGAACCTATTTTGAACAAAACGGCTGACAAACGCAAGCCCCGCCGCCTAGCACGGCAAAGCCGTGCTGCGCCCCGCCCAGAAAACCCTTTGCATATTTTTTGAGATTCCCACGCCGAGATTTTTTAATTTGGAAAAGGGTGCTTCTGGTCGGGTCGATAGGACAGGGCTTTATCAATAATTGATTGAAAGAAGTCGTCTTTCAATTTCGTATAAGTAGCCCTGTCATTGGTGTATTGGTTTGCAAGCGTGGCTTTTAGCTTTGCGTATTCCTCACGTTCTCTGTCGTGAGTTCGCAAATAATCTCTAAAGGCGATAGGCTTCGTCCACTGTTCGGGGTCGTTTTCCAAAACTAGGTTCAAGTGATGTGTGCGGTTTTCCGGCACGCCTTTCGGGAAAAACTTGCGATTATCAAACATACGTTCGGGCATATATTCGTAGCCAAGTTTTTGCAGTCCGTCTATAAACTCTGGCAGATTGTCAAAGGATTTGACGGCTACGACCATATCAATAATCGGCTTGGCTGCAAGTTCTGGAATTGACGTACTGCCAATATGTTCAATGGCTAATATCTTATCGCCAAAAGTTTCACGAAGTCGCTGTCTTTCCGCTTCAAACTCTTTTTGCCAGTCTGGGTTGTAGGCTACGACTTTGACTGTGCCACGTTTTAAGCCTATCGGTTGGATTTTATCTAAAATAGTCTGTACGGTTTCCTCAAGTGATAGGTCTGAATTATCTATGACTAAGCCGAACTTCGGAGAGGCTATGCCAGTATCGTAGTGATGTTTTATGCGCTGAACTTCCCAATCTGTAAGCACTCTATCACCTCGCTGACTTTGAGCTACCTCTAAACGTGGGGCAAGCGTGATAACGTACTGTTTGTCTGTGTGTATCTCATTGGCAAAGCGGTCAAAGTCTTTCTGTCTCACGACATAGTTGGCAACAACATCTTTTCCACGAGCTAGACTTTCATTTATCGTCTTAATTGCCAAGTCCATTGATTTATCTAGGTCGGTTGCAAGATTAAAGTTTGGTATCGTATCGTTCAAGTCATCAACATTGACAAAGTCAGCACCGAGTTTACGCGCCAATTCCTTAGCCGTAGTTGTTTTGCCGGAGTTGATACTGCCGCTGATAAAAACTAGCATTACAAAACTTCCGTTAACTTGTTAATAACACTATCAAAAGGCTTAGTCCCGTCCACAACCAAATCGGCAAACTCTTTCGGACTATCTCGCTTGATGTAGGCTTCCTCTTTTTCATACCACTGTTCCCACATTTGCTTGATTTCCTCGTCAGATTTGCCGTCTTGTCCTTTGTCGCGCTCAATACCGCGTTGCAAACAAACCTCCATTGGTGTATCCACAAATATGGCATAGCTGATATATGGTCTAAACTCTTTTCGCAAGGCACTTACACCCTCTAAAATCATAACTTGTGTTATGGGCTGATTTACTACTGGTTCAGGATTGTGCTTTTCCCACCATTTAGAGCGAGGATAATTTAACAATTTATCGCCGTTTTTAATCGGCTCAAAAACTCGTTCAATAACCAGCGGATACCAGTTTAGTGGGTTGTCCCAACCTGCAAAATCGTCAGTATGGATTATTTCGGCGTTTAATTTTTGGGATAAAAGATTAGCAAGGGTAGACTTGCCAGAGCCGCCGTGTCCATCTACGGCAATTAGAAAGATTGGTAGATTGCTTTTATTCTGTAGCACTACTTCTTATTTTAGCAGATTTCTCCCTGTTGGTTGCGCGAAGCGTGCCACCGTTTGCCGCCTGCCGACTTTGGCTCGCCCTTTTTCCCGCGCCGTCCGCGCGTCTTTACGCCATTGGCGTACAGAAAAGCGGCGATGTCGTCGAGCGTTTTTGTGCCTGTGGCGTATAGCTCAAAGGCTTGGCGCACGATTTCCGCCAGCTTGTTGTCTGCCCAGATTGTTTTTGTCTGCACATCGTTGATATAGCCGACAGGCGCAAGGCGCGGGCAATGCCCCTCGCGCACTTTCTGGCGCAGTCCTCGCTTGGTGTTTACCGATAGATTGTCGACATACTGTTTAGACGTATTAAACTTATTTGCCAGCATGTTTTTGCCTTGCGGCGTATTCTCAAACCAAAAGTGGGGGAACTTTAGATCGGCGATGATGTTTTCATCGAGCATATAAATGACACGCCCGCTATCTATTGAGTTGCGCGACAACCTGTCGGGCAGCCACGCCAAAACGCCGTTAGCCTCGCCGTTTTCTACGCGCTCCAGCATTTTGTTAAATTTTGGGCGTCCTGGCTTTTTCGCCGTCTGCTTTTCTACGATGATACCCGCGATACGCAAACCCATTTGCTTGGCAAATTCTTTTAGCTCGATAATCTGTGCCGCCACAGATAATATTTGCTTATCCTCTACATCAGTGCTTTTGCGCACATAGATGAAATACACTAGCTCTATATTTACCAGTAACTCCCTCATAGTTGCCCCCTCAACTTAAATAGCCGCCCCGCTGGACACAATCCAGTAAAACTGCATTGTACGGGACGGCTATATAAGCCAAAAATATCGCCGTTTTACTGGATTGTGTCCACTTATGATTATATCAAAGTCGTGGGTAAGGTATAATAAGCTAAGATGACTGAATTACACGAAGGCCTACCAGTACAGGAGTTTCAATCAAGGGACGAGCTACGTAGTTGGTTACTCGAAAACGAAAAAATCTCCGGCGGTATTTGGGTGCGTATATACAAATCGAAAAGTGGAGTAAAAACGGTATCGTTTCACGAAGTCTTAGAAGAAGGGCTTTGTTTTGGCTGGAGCGAAAGCCTACGTCATGCGCTTGACGACAAATCATATCTGCAAAAGTTCACGCCGAGAAAGAGCAGTAAAACACAGTCTGAACGCAACTTGAAGCTAGTAGAAAAACTAGAGCGTGAAAATAAAATGCGAGAATCGGGATATTTGGCACTTGGGCTAATAGCGAGCGGCTGAGATAGCTCGGAAGCGGAGCGTGTCGGCTATGCCGACCAAAAAACAGAAAGGTGCGCCAGCTTGCTGGCGCACCAAATCCCATTCCCCCCAATAAAACATCTGGGTTTGGCTCCGCCAAAGTCTAGAAAAAATCGCCCATTCGGGCGACAATTTCCGTTTTAGTTCCAATTTGGTGGCATTTTATGCCAAAGCTCGAACCTATTTCGAGCGAAGTTCGTAAGCTCAGCCCCGACGCCTGTGCCAGCAAAGCTGGCACGCGTCCAGCCAGAAAAATCCGACCCTTTCAACTAAAAAAGAAAAATTCAGCGGGGGAAATCTCAAAAAATATGCAAAGGCTTTTTCTGTCGGGCCGCTGTCGCTTTGCGACATTGCGGCGATTATTTACGCAAAGCTTTGCCCAGACAGTCATTTAGTGTTTGCAAGTTCATATCATTACTCCATTGATAAATATGTATTGCGGATTGCTTTAATTAGTCCATTACCTAGTTCGCTGCTCTCGGTCATTTCTGCCAGTAGAGTTAAGTCTTTTTTAGGCACTTGGCTTGGCTTGAAAGGCACATCGCTTGTCATCATTTCTTTCAAATCCTCTCTCCAGACTTGCCCGAAGTTATCTAACGACTGTTCGCTCATAAAATCATAAATGGCTGGTATATTGGCACCGTATTTTTCAAGCAATCTGTAAGTTTCCACTCCAACCGCTAGGTTTGCATACCTGCTAAGGTTAAAAGCGAGTTTAGCAAGAGTGGCGGACGGAATATCGCCCATAAAATGGACTTTGCTACTCATTGCTTCAAGTACACTCCGATTATCTTCAAATACTTTTCTAGCACCCTCAATCAAGAACTCAATCATTCCATTAGCTGCGTGGTTTTTACCACCAATCATCGGTGCGCTTAGGAATTGCTTACCCCTAGTGTCTAGCTTACCGGCAAACTCTGTAACTATTTCGGGGGTTAGTGTGCTGGTTTCAATAATGGTTGAAACATTGCTGCCGTCAATCAGTAATTGTTCAAAAATGACAGTGCGGGATGCATCCGGATTAGGTAAGCAAACGATTACAAGTTCACAATCTTTAGCAACATCTTCTACACTAGCAGTCATCTTGATACCAGCGCTCTCTAGCTCATTTTGCCTGCCCTCATCGGTGTCGTAGCCAGCTACAATAAACCCCTTAGCTAACAGGTTCTTAGCCATACCGCTGCCCATATTACCCAAACCGACAAATCCAACTACTCTATTGTCTGTCATTTTTCCGCCACAACACTAATCTCAATGGTCGCCCCAAGCGGTAAAGCTTGCACGCCAACTGCCTCACGAACAGGGAAAGGCTTTGTAAAGTGTGTCGGGTAAACTTCGTTTAGTTCTAGCATTTGTGCCATATCGGTTACATAAATGACGACTTTCACAATGTCGTTTAGACTTGCGTTTGCTTCCTGCAAAATAGCGGAGATATTTTGCATTATTTGGTCTACTTTTTCTCTTACCGAACCCTCAACAATAGTTCCGTCTGGCTTGTTGTGTATCTGTCCAGCAACATAAATTGTTCCGCCACTTACAATACCTTGCGACAAAACATGGTCTGCTTTTGGTGCGTTATCGGTAGAAACTTGCTCTTTCATAATCAAAATTATAACAGATTTTCCTATGTTGTTTACGCTTCGCTTGCGAAGCGTGTCGGCTATGCCGACTGAGCCACGCCGTCTTTTTCGGCTTTAGTCGAAAAGCGGCCCGACAGAAACAGCCTTTTCCTTAAAAATTAAAAATCAGCGGGGGAAATCTCAAAAAATATGCAAAGGCTTTTTCTGGCGGGGCGCAGCACGGCTTGCCGTGCTAGGTGGCGGGGCTTGGTTCGTCAGCCATTTTGTTCAAAATAGGTTCGGACTTGCGTGTAGTAGTCCACCATTTCATAGTAATAACTCACATAATAGTCAAGAAAACCCTTCACATTTGTTTGAATATTATACTAACATCAGGTATAATTTTGCAGTAGTTTTAAAATTAAGGGCGCTTAGCTCAGCTGGCTAGAGCACTTCGTTTACACCGAAGGGGTCGGGGGTTCGAGTCCCTCAGCGCCCACCAAATTTGACAGCTTGCAATTTTTGCAAGCTTTTTTTAGATGACTAAAGTTACGAGAACGTCAGACCCCTTAAGGGGGAGGGGTGAAAACAGCCTGTGGCTGTTTGCAAGGAAACCTTCACCTTTCAACTTGTTGAAATGGTTGAAGTTTCGGGCCTGCAGAATGTAGGTCGAGTCCCTCAGCGCCCACCAAAAATATCCGAAATTCTCGGACTTTTTTTAAATTTATATAATTAATTAATAAAATTCTACTACAATTATAATTTTTGATGTAATATGAAAGTAAGTAATATGGAGGGCATAATGGGATTTATGATAGTTATAATTTTTATAGGTATAATTGTAATTTTAAGTGGAATTAAAATAATAAATCAGTACGAGAGAGGTGTGGTATTAACATTAGGTAAGTATACTGGTACAAGAAACCCTGGTTTAAATATAATTATTCCTGTAATTCAAACAATGCAAAAAGTTGATGTTCGTTCAACTCCTGTTGATGTGCCGAAACAAGAAGTAATAACTAAAGATAATGTTACAGTTGGGGTAGATGCGGTTGTGTATTTTAGAGCTATCGATCCGGCTCGTGCAGTTCTTGAAACTACAAATTACGCCTATGCAACGGCACAATTTGCTCAAGCTGCTCTCAGAGATGTGGTAGGAAATGTTGAAATGGATGATTTACTTAGTAAGCGTGAAGATATCAGCCAGCAAATTAAGCAGATAGTAGATACCGAAACAGATAAGTGGGGAATTGATGTAGAAAATATTAAGCTTCAAAATATTGAATTGCCTCAAGATATGAAACGAGCAATGGCCAAACAGGCTGAAGCAGAGAGGGAACGCCGAGCTAACATTATTAATGCCGATGGCGAGAAGGTGGCTGCCCAAACATTGGCTGAGGCTGCAAGTATGCTTTCTTCGGCACCGGGTGCAATTAATTTAAGGACTCTAAATACTATTGAAAGAATATCAACAGAACCATCACAAAAAACAATGTTTATGTTCCCAGTAGAAATGGTAGATGTTTTAAGAAATATTACCAAAAAATAGTACGGAAGTATTGTAAATACACCTCTGATAAGGTATGCTAATTAAAGCTTTAATAGCTAAATAAGTTACCTTAAAAAGTTTGGCTCTGTAGCTCAGTTGGTAGAGCAGAGGCTTGAAGAGCCTTGTGTCCACAGTTCGAGTCTGTGCGGAGCCACCAAAAATATGGGTGTAGCTCAGTTGCAAAGGTGTAGCTGGTCAATTTAAATAGCGCCAGCGCTCTATCAACTGACATCATTCATAAAAGTATTATAGCATTTTAACAATTCATGCGGGTGTAGCTCAGTTGATAGAGCGCTTCCTTGCCAAGGAAGAGGCCACGAGTTTGAGTCTCGTCACCCGCACCAAGAAAAATGCCACTCAATTTCCAGAGTGGTTTTTTTATTGACCTGATTGAATGACAATTGTATGTTTTAAAGTAAGTTTGATAAAGATAAATTGCATATCTGAAAAACACTAAAAATACGATTGACAATACCCCTAAGGGGTATCAATATCAGAGTATGAATGATGAAATTAAAAAACGCCTAGCGAAATTAGCCCCACAAATTGACCATTTACATGGCGGAGTGTAATTTTTGTAAACCTAAGTGCGACTACCCCCCCTAGCTTATGAGCCATAACGGTGATTGTTTGTTATGATTGAAACAATATGATGAAGTATTTTTCTACATTCCCAGCAGGCGTATATCCTATAATCTCTAAGCATTTAAAGGGCTTTTCAGTAGATGAGCTTCGTATTGTTGATAGTGATGATAGCTCGGTAACTTTTAGCTCAACTCTATCTGTTAGTCGCTTAACCGCCATCAGGTACTTTACTAACATTTTCTTAGTTGCAGATGACCAGAGCGACTTACCAGAAGCGATATTTAACGGTAGGTACTTCCGCTTACTGGGTATCAATAAAGGGAAGCCACAGGCAATAGATGTAAAACTGCGAGCTGAACTTCTTAAACGAATTGAAGTAACCTATAAGCTCAGAGACGACACACACAAATCTAAAAACGATTTTTGCTGGATAGAGCGTGATAACGGTAAGAAATTCCTTGCTTTGCGGCTTATGCAGTCGTCATTTAAAAACCATAGTCAGAGTGCAGGTGAACTTAGTCCGCAAGTTGCAAATGTTCTGTGTTTAGCTGCTGGTGTTAACTCAAAGAGCAAGATATTAGATATGTTCGCTGGCTACGGAGCGATACCTTACGAAGCCGTGCGTGGCTTTGGGTGTAAAGAAGTAACGGCTGCTGATATTGACGTGATGTCCAAAAGACACGAGATGCCAGCCATTAAATGGCATAAGGCTGATGCGACAAAGTTAGACTTTATTGACGAAAGCTCAATAGATAAGATAGTTACCGACCCTGCATGGGGTACATATGATGCAAAAAGCTATGACCTACCGACCCTATACGGCGGTTTCTTAAAAGAAGTTGATAGGGTGCTGAAACCAGCAGGCGTTGCCGTTATTCTTAGTGGTTATGAGAAAGCCAAAGAATACTTGGAAGATTGCAGGGAGCTAGAACTTATCAGTGAATGGAATATCCTTGTTTCAGGTAAAAAAGCGACCATTTATAAGCTACGACGCAACCAGAAGCAGGGGGCGTAAGGCAGCTATATTTGCCATGATTTGACTATGAGCATCAACTTACGAGAACAGATATACAGCAAACCACCTAAGAATGGCTCATATTACGTTATTGCAATTGACGGAAGAGGAGGTGCTGGTAAGTCTACTTTGACTGAATATGTGGCTACATTGCTACCGAACTTCACGATAATCAACGGCGACGAATACTTTGAGCCTGATGATACAACCATTGCCTTCGGCTCGTTTAATGATGAGAGGTTTATCAAAGACGTTATTAACCCTTTGCAAGAAGGCAAAAAAGAGTTTGTATATCATCCCTATGACCGAGATGCCACGCCGCCAACGCAAGACATGCCATTAAGGATTAGCGACGGTGTAATCATAGAACGTAGTTTTAGTCTTGGCTTTGAGCTAGATTGGGACTTAACTATCTGGGTAGAAACACCTCAGCAGCTTGCACTTGACCGTAGCCAAGAGCGTGATGAAATGCCGTTGGAAGAAGGTTTGAAGCAATGGGAAGTTATTTGGAAACCAAAAGAAGATGCTTACTTTGAAAAAGTTAAGCCGCTAGAAACTGCTGATATTGTAATTGACGGTACTAAATCATTCAGTGAGCAAGTTACCTGATAAGTCAAAAACATCAGCTGATGCCTTAGTTTATAATCCTCATCTGCATCAATAGCTACCGTTTGAAATACGTCAACTATCCTGCACCAAGAAAAGTACCACTCTATTTCTAGAGTGGTTTTTTTATTGACCTGATTGAATGACAATCGTATGTTTTAAAGTAAGTTTGATAAAGATAAATTGCATATCTGAAAAACACTAAAAATACGATTGACAATACCCCTAAGGGGTATTAATATCAGAGTATGAATGGTGAAATCAAAAAACGCTCAACGCATAGAATTAAAATAATTAAAGGTCAAATTTCTGGGCTACAGAAGATGATAGAAACAGATAAATATTGTATGGATATTTTGACGCAGAGTTTGGCAATTCAAAAATCTTTGGCGTCACTTAATAAACTTATTTTAAAAAATCATATAAAAACTCATATTGTTGATATGTTGGGTTCTAAAGATATTAATATTCAGTCAAAAGCGCTTGACGAACTATTGAGTTTGTATGAATTAAATAATATTAGAGGTAAGTAAATGAACGAACATTGTCTGCCTAATGAAGACTCAAAATTAAATCATCACGAAAATGAGCAGTCTCACGATAAACACGCAGGGCATTCAGTTGCAATGTTTAAAAATAAGTTTTGGGTTTCTTTAGTTTTAACAATGCCTGTTTTGATTTATTCAAAGATGATCCAGGATTGGTTAAATTTTACACCTCCACAGTTTGTAGGTAGTGAGTGGATACCATTATTTTTTAGTACTGTAATTTTTGCCTACGGGGGATTAGTTTTTATTAAGAGCGCAAAGGCTGAACTTAAAAATAAACAGCCTGGAATGATGACACTCATAAGTACAGCAATTATTGCTTCTTACTTTTACAGCGTTTATTTACAGATTGTTGGCAAGCACGAATCTTTTTTTTGGGAACTAGCAACCTTAATAACAATTATGCTACTTGGCCATTGGTTAGAAATGGCGTCTGTTTTAAAAGCCCAAAGTTCGTTAGATGAACTGGCTCAGTTATTGCCAGACAAAGCAACTAAGTTAGAAAACAATCAGCAGGTTAGTTTGCTTGTTCAGAGTTTAAAGGTTGGCGATAAAGTGCTTGTAAGGCCAGGTGGGCGAGTTCCGGTAGACGGAATTGTGCTGGAAGGACAGTCTTTTGTTGATGAATCGGCAGTGACTGGAGAAAGCCAGCTGGTAACTAAAAAGCCAAACAATAATGTTGTGGCTGGCACCCTAAACCAAGACGGTACTTTAACCGTTGAAGTGAGGCAAATTGGTGCAAATACTATGCTTTCTGGAATTATGAAATTAGTTAAGGATGCTCAAGATTCTAAATCTAAAACTCAACTTTTAGCAGATAAATCAGCGTTTTGGTTAACTTATTTTGCATTTGGAGTAGCTTTAGTAGCTTTAATATATTGGTCTTTTTCGGTTAATTTTGCTTTTGGGCTAGAGAGAGCAGTTACAGTTTTGATAATTGCCTGCCCGCACGCTTTAGGGTTGGCGATTCCTTTAGTAGTGTCTATCTCTACTGCCATTTCAGCTAAGCAAGGGATTTTGATACGGCGCAGGCTAGCATATGAAAATGCTAGAGCTGTAAATTGTGTAGTATTTGATAAAACTGGCACCTTAACAAATGGAAAGCCAGAAGTGTTAGACATCATTGCAGAAAAAGGGTACTCACAAAAAGATATATTGCAGTTGTCGGCAAGCTTAGAGCAAAATAGTGAACACCACTTGGCTAGGGCTATTTTAGCAAAAGCTACAAAAAATAAAGTAGAGTTTAAAAAGGTGAGTAGCTTTAAGGCGTTGCCGGGAATAGGCGTGCAGGCCAAAATTGGTGCTGTAAAATTTTTATTGGTAAATAAGCGGTATTTAATTACTGAAGATATTGGACTTTCAGATAATTTACAAAAAGAAGAAGTTCAGTTATTAAAAGATGCAAAAACAGTTGTTTATTTAGTAAAGAAGAATAAAGTTATTGGATTGCTTTCATTAACAGATAGTTTGCGCACCGAAGCTCACTCAACAATTAAGCGATTACATAGTTTAGGCATTAATGCAGTAATAGTTAGTGGAGATAACAAAATTGTTTCTGAAAATATTGCAAATAAAATTGGAATTTCAAAAGTTTATGCAGAGGTTTTACCAAAAGAGAAAGCTAGCATTGTTAAACAGTTTCAAAAAGATGGTAGTATTGTAGCTTTTGTTGGCGATGGAATAAATGATGCCCCAGCTTTAGCTCAAGCAGATGTTGGGATTGCCATAGGGGCTGGCACCGATATTGCCATAAAATCTGCTGACATAATTTTGATAAGTAATAATTTGTCTAACATTGAAAATCTAATTGTAATTTCAAAAGTTACTTACACAAAAATGGTGCAAAATCTTATTTGGGCAACTGGGTATAATATTTTAGCAATACCTTTAGCGTCAGGCTTGTTGATGCGGACTACAGATTTGACTTTATCACCAGCTCTTGGGGCGGTTGTTATGTCTTTGAGTACAATAGTGGTGGCATTTAATGCACAGCTCTTAAGAAGTGTTAAGATTTAACCTGAAAAAACTAATACATGAAACCAGAAAAAGTAGATACTGTATTTAGT
>CAZRVM010000022.1:0-12046 GCA_964603625.1 uncultured Candidatus Saccharibacteria bacterium | reverse complement strand
CAAGATTGAAGGACCAAGACGTGCCGAACAGTTTTCTTGGAAGAAGAGTGCAGAAGTTTACTACAACATACTAATAAAGGACATTAAAACAAAGGATTACTAATGAAAATAGCTATTGATATCACACCCCTACAAAACTTTCACAGCATGAGAGGCGTTGGTGCTGTCACTAGAAATTTTATTGCAAATTTAGGCAACAATAACAATGAGTTTGTGTTTTTAGCTTATGATAATGACAGAATATCTACCGAAAAAATAATTTCTAAATTAGTTGGTAAACAAAAAATTAACTATACTATTGAGTTTATCTACCCTTATGCATTAACAAAGTTACCCAAACAAAATAGGTTATTTCATAATTTCAAAAAAATAACACCAATAATAATCCGTGTATTAAAGTTAATGCTTCAGTTATTTAAAGTGACCAAAAAAGCTTTAGGTTTAATAAAATTAACCCTGGGACTAAGTTCTACCAAAACTACTCGTAGTTTAAATTACCTTTCTATGGATATTTTTATACAATTTGACCCGACTATTTTATTACCAAAATTGTCAAGCAATACTAACGCAATAATAATGGTTTATGACTTAATTCCATACTCACTAGAAAGTGATTATTTAATGAGATATTCTACCTCAAGAAAAAACCAAGTCAATCGAAGAAGTTCATTTAGTCACCACCTTGATAGGTTAATTTATTATAATACATTAAAACAAAATTGCCTTAAGAGTAAATACATACTGACTATATCAGAATTTACAAAAAAAGATCTTCTTAGGTTTCTAAAAATCAAGTCTGATAACATCACTACCACACTACTTGGTATTACACCAAAAACAGATAATAAAACTATAGCTAAACCGGTTTTAAAGATTAATAAAAAAACTGACTGGGGTAATATGAGCACAGCTATTGATATTCCCAATAAACCCTATATTCTTTATGTTGGTGGGGCAGACAAAAGAAGAAAAATTAAAGACATCTTTGCTTCTTATAATAACCTAAAAGCTAGGGGACATAACATATCTCTAGTGCTTGCTGGCGACACAATGCAAGATTTAGATACTTTTCCAAACGAAGAGGCTAAAAGATACTTAGAGAAACACCCTACTTACCTAGACGATATTTATTTTGTAGGCTATGTTGACGAAGAAAGCTTACATTGGTTATATACTAACGCATTGGTTTTTGTATATCCAACTATATATGAAGGCTTTGGCTTACCAATATTAGAAGCTATGCAATATGGTACACCTGTAATCACCTACAAAAATACGTCTATACCAGAGGTTGCAGGAGACTCGGCCATATATGCTAAAGATTTTTTAGAAATTACAGATCATGTAATTAACCTGCTAAGCAACCCAAAATTACGAGAAAAATATAGTAAATTAGGTAAAAAACAAGCTTCAAAATTTTCTTGGCAAGTAACTTCTAGAAAAATACTCAAAACAATTACATCTTAGTCTTTTTTATGTAGTTATACCAGTCTACAGTTAGTCCGTATATTGACCTTTTTATACGACTCATAAATTTTCTATTCTTGAGTGTCAGTGTATTTTCTAACAAAAGATTATTTATTTGATTACTGTGATCTAAAATCTGCTTTTGTAGTTGTAAGTTTTGTTTATCTTTATTTTTTAAAACTTTTTCTAGTTTTAGCAGCAATGCTTTATCTTGTTTCCAAGCATTAAAATTATTTATACGCAACGCACCAGCCTGCACCTTTACTGCTCTCTCCTCAAAACCAACTGTTCTGCCCCAAGCTTCTTTTGCTATATAATATTCATTTAGGCCATCAAAAACAAAAAGTTCATAGTCATTGTTTATCAAAACATCCTTCCACGTTTCTGTGACATGATTAGCTTCAATACAAATAACTTCTGGTCTATATACGTCCCAGTTATTTCCATTAATAACGCTGCCCTCAAACCCTTCTACGTCTATTTTTAGAAAGTGTATGTGCTTAATTTTATTGTCCTTAAAAACACTGCTTAAAGTGCGCACATCAACTTGGTAATCTTTACACTTTTGTTTTTCTCCTTTTTCTGCTACACGATCCTTAGCAAGTGTTGAGTGCCCTTGTATGTCTATATACTCTCTAAACATTAACTTATTGTTTGTCTCACCTATGGCAATGGGCAAATTGATGTCTCTTGGCCTAGCATTTAAGAGCTTTGCGTGCAAACTTTTTATTGGCTCTATGTTTATTCCGCTCCAACCATTATCGTAAAAAAGTTTAGTAACAGAATCATCGTCTGGATCGTTTGCGCCTACGTCAACATAAAATCCTTTTTTTACATCATGAAACAATGCTTTTAAAATTATATCTTCATTATATTGAGAGTAGGTAATTATTAAATCTTTCATCACAACTATCTTACTTTATTAAATTATCTATGTAATTGGATAAGATTTTTAAATCTTCCTCGTATGGCCTAAAAAGTGAACTATTTGCATGGTTTATGGACGTTTCAACTTTAAAATCCTTATCTTCGTCATAAAACGATGCAACAATTAGCCCATCACCACTAAATGACTCTAACACGTTATGAGCAGATATTATGTGACCGCCGTTTGATTTTATTAATTCAATGCATTCATTGTGTGTATTTGGATTATCTGAAAAATAATAGTGGTGTGTTGATATAAATGCAAAACGTATTTTTTTAGCTTTAATTGACTTCACCGCGCCTAGTAGCGCTGAATACTCAAAACCCTGAACGTCCATGTGTAAAATATCTAATTTTTCCCAACCTTTTTCTTTGATTAGACTATCTACTGTTCTGGTTTGTACGGTTGCTTTATTTAATGAGTCAGACTCCATTTCTATATCAACCATTTCGCCATCATTGCTACCTGCACAACTCCTAATAAACTCTATGTCTTTAATATTATTTAGTTCCGCGTTTCTTTTTCCTACATCAAGGTTATTTGGGTCAGGCTCGCAACATAAATTTTTAGCATTTTTAATTTGCATATTGAACCAGATTGAGTAGAATGACCAAAAAGAACCTAGCTCTATCATAGTCGCATTACTCCCAATACGTTTTAAGATCTCGTAAAAAACTTTTTCTTCTTGAGGCTCATGATGACCTTTTAGCTTTTTTATGATCTTGCTCATCCACTCACCATGGTAACCACCTAATGCAACCAGCATTCCGTTGTGCATTACTTGCACATCTTTTCCGTTAATTTTTTTTATTTTACCGGCATCTTTGTGCTTTTTTATGTAATTTACGTCTTTGCAAGAAACTGTCATTTCTACGCGCTGATTCTCGTCCATCCTCCATAAACCTTCGGTTTCTTTAAGGATTGTTAAGGGATGTTTTATGCTTTGTTTATTTGGCGCTACTATGGTTTGCTTTCTAAATAATTTCATTATTTGCCTTTCGTTATTCTATACTGACTTTTAATTTTGGTGCGACTAAATAAGTAGTGTGTGTAGTTTTTCTGATTGAAAACTTGATTGCTTCTTCCCACCAATCTGAAACTGTAACTCCATTATCTAGCAACAAAGCAAGAGTAACATAATAATCACCATCTGAAAGGATGTTCTCAAAGCTCCAAGTTATAAGTTTCTTCTCACCAATTTTAATTGGAAGGCTTTTAATTTTTTCAAGTAAAGTATTAGACCCCATTATTTGAACACCCGCTCCATTTCTTATCATAAAACCATATATAAGTCTTTCGCAGTCTTTGTTTGCCTTAACTGCAAACTTTATTTGTAGCTTACCGTCTATTGTTTTAGAGTACTTAGGGTTCATTATTATTGCTTGTTCTCCGCCCCATCTTTTTTTAGCCTCATTCTCTGTTGTGTCACTCTTTGTTTCAGAATTATCTTCTGCCATTAACTGTTCATACATTAATGCCACGCTATGCGGCTTACCTGTTTTTATTAACCTATTACTTTCAATAAACGCTACTCTATCGCAATACTCTCTCACTACATTCATGTCATGGCTCACAAATACTACTGTTTGTTTTTGTTTTTTGAGTAGTTGAAAATACCTAAAACATTTGCGTTGAAAATCGGCATCGCCAACTGCTAAAACTTCATCTACTAACAAAATATCTGCTTTTGCCCGTATTGCCATAGAAAACGCTAACCTTACTTGCATGCCTGATGAATAATTTTTGAGTTTTTTATCCATAAATTTTTCTAGCTCTGCAAATTCAACAACTTCATCATAAAATTTATCTACTTCTTTGTCTGAAAATCCAAGCATTGCACCATTTAAATATACGTTTTCTTTGCCAGTTAATTCTGGGTTAAAACCAACCCCAAGTTCAATAAACGGCACTAGTTTGCCTTTTATGGTAACGTTACCTTTGGATGGTTGGTATATACCGGCAATAATTTTTAATAATGTGCTTTTGCCAGAACCATTACGGCCAACAATGCCAAAAAATTCACCTTTATGTATTTCAAAACTGATGTCTTTAAGCGCATGCTGTACTTTGGCTTCTTTGTCTTGACTTTTAAACATTCCTGTGAAAACACTTTTTAAGGTGTTTGAACGAGCCGAAGAATAACTAAAGTCTTTATATACACCCTCTACTCTAATTGCTACTTCTTTTTCTTTTACCATGTTAAACTTCCTCTGCGAAATATTTAGATCTTTTTCTAAAGTAAGTGGTGGCAATTACGGCACATACGGCTACAAATAATAGTGGCAACAACCTAACCCAAGGCCGATACGGAAAAATACTACTAATTGTGGGGGTTTGGGGCGATATTAACACAAACCTTGCATCTTGTATAATCTGAGCTAACGGATTTAAAATTATTAGCTTTGTGGCTTTGGGCGGCAACATGCTAATAGGGTACAAAATTGGTGTGGCGTAAAATAACCCCTGTAAAACTACTTCCCAAATGTGGCTGATATCGCGGTACCTCACAAAAGCGGCGCTTAAAATAAAACCCAGTGATAACGATAATACAAACAACTCCAAAATTATAAGCGGTAATAGAACCACATATTTTGTAATATCTACACCACTAATTATCATAAATACTGCAATAACAATAAAGTTAAAAAATAAATTTATTAATGCCGAAAAAGATGATGCCATAACAATAACATATTTTGGAAAGTTTATTTTTCTCATTAAATCGCCCTTGCCAACAATTGACCCAATGCTGCCAGAAGTTGATTCTGCAAAGAAAGTCCACAAAACTATACCTAACAATAAATAGGTTGGGTAGTGTGGAATATCCTCGCCTACTTTTAAAAACATTGTAAACACTACATAAAGCACCACAAAAAGCGCCATAGGCTTAAGCAACGACCACACGTAGCCCAACACAGAGCCCTGATATCTTAATTTAAAATCAGTAATGACTAGCTGTTTTAGCAAAATTACAGAATATCGGTACCTATTAACTATTTTATTCACGCTAACTTATTATACTATCTTTTTATTCTTCATTACCACACTGTATAATATTAATGATTATGAGAATTGTTGTAACGGGAAGTTCTGGGTTTGTCGGCAAACATTTAGTTAAAGAATTGTTAAATAATAATCATGAAGTAACCCAAATTTCTAACACCAAGCTATTAAATGACCAAGAAAATTACATACAATCAGACTTAGCCAAAGAATGGCCTAAAATTGAAGGGCAAGTTGACGCTATAATTCACCTAGCGGGCTTAGCGGCTGTTGGTGCGTCTTTTAATAAACCTCAAAAATATATAGAAGTGAATAGCTCTATTTTTACCAACATGTGTGAATATTATTTATATAGTAAAAACCAAAAACCCCGAATTATCGCCATTAGTAGCGGTGCTGTATACGACCACGACTCAAAGCTCCCACTGAAGGAAAATTCACCAATTAAAGTTAGCTCTCCGTATGTTATAAGTAAGCTACTAATAGAAAATCAAGCCGAATATTATAGAAACCGCGGTTTAGACTGTGTGGTTGCACGCCCGTTTAACCATATTGGACCAGGTCAAGGAGAAGGTTTTTTAGTCCCAGACATCTTAAAACAACTAAAAACTGGCAACGCATTAAACTTAGGTAATGTTGATACAAAACGAGACTATACAGATGTTCGTGATGTTGTTAGAGCATACAGACTAATGGCAACCACGCCAACATTAAGGCATTTTAAGTATAATGTTTGTAGTGGTTATAGTACTTCAGGTAAGCAAATTATTGATAAGTTATGTATTATACTGAACAAAAAAGACATAATAATAAAAATGGATAAATCTAAAATTAGACCAACAGATGCATTAGAAATTTATGGTGATTATTCAAAATTAAATCAAGATACTGGCTGGAAACCGTTATATGCGTTATCTCAAACGCTCTTAGATATTATAAATCTGTGAATTAATTGTTTCAATACTTACTAAATCATTACTGCTAGTTCAAGTAATAACAAAACTTAAGTATCAAGCTTTAACGGAATGCTGTAACACACTTAACGTAACTTATCTTAAATGCAGAGTATGAAAAATTCTACTAATACGGATAATTTTTATATATAATATAAGCACAAGGAGGAATAAAGTTGAAAAAAAGCAATAACGGATTTGGGCTAGTGGTATTATTGCTGTTAATTTTATTTTTAGGTTTAGCAATCACAGTTGGCTATATTACGTTCAATAAGCAGAAAACCAAGACAAACAACGAAGTAAACCCCAAAACAACAAACCAACAGCAAACAAAACCTTTACCAGAGTCCGAAGTTAAAGATCAAAAAGAAACAATCCCTGATGGATTTAAACAATATAAAAATGACGAGGTTGGTGTTTCGTTCTTGTATCCAAAAGACTGGACGGAAGTTACACTCAACTCTAGTGAAACAGATTCTGGTAGTATTTTAAAAATTGTATCCCCACGCCAAAAGCAATACTATGAAAAGTACCTTGGTCAGCCTACTACGCATACAGAAGGCCCCAATGATTCAGACCTTATTGTGTCACGGTGGGATTCTATAAACAATGCTGGTGCAAGAGGTGGAAGTTACTTAGGTGAACAAGCAAGCTATAAAAATCTTGAAGAATTTTTGACAAATAAAAATTCAGCAAAAGTCAAAATTGGAGATCTAACAATCAATAATCAAAAAGCTTATGAGGTAATAATCGGTGGTTTTAGCAGTTATTATGGTGTCATGTTTGAAAAGCCAGATGGGTCTATTATTGAGTTCATGTTCGTAAACATCATAGATAAGTCTGGTGTTGATAGCACAACTAAAACTATAGTAGACAGTATTAAATTATACTAATAGTTACTTTTATAAAATGAGGTCTTGATTAGTTCCAGTTTTATATTTATGGGCTATATGAATTTATAGTTTCTGATATTTAAGATCGTGATCAACCATTAGTTTTACTAGCCCTGCAAAATCTATTTTACGCTTCCAGCCTAAAACTTTTTCTGCCTTGGTTGGGTCGCCTAATAAAATATCTACCTCGGCGGGACGGAAAAACTCTGGATTAATTTTTATTAAAACTTTGCCACTGCTGGCATCTACTCCCTGCTCTTTAACTCCTTTGCCTTGCCATTTTATATCAACACTTATTTCTTTAAACGCTAGTTCGCAAAATTCTCTAATTGTGTGAGTTTCACCCGTAGCAAGCACATAATCATCTGGCTTTTCTTGTTGTAGCATGCGCCACATACCCTCCACGTAATCGCCAGCATAGCCCCAATCACGTTTAGAGCCTAGGTTGCCAAGCTCTAGCGTATCTTGCTTGCCTATTTTAATGCGAGCAACTGCAATACTTATTTTGCGTGTTACAAACTCGGGGCCACGCCTTTCGCCCTCGTGGTTAAACAATATTCCGCAACTAGCGTGCATATTATAGCTTTCGCGGTAGTTTTTAGTTATCCAGTGGCCGTAAAGTTTAGCCACGCCGTACGGGCTACGCGGATGAAACAAGGCGTTTTCATCATAACCTTTATTTGGGCGGTTATAATCTAGCCCTCCAAACATTTCGCTGGTAGATGCCTGATAAAACCGTGTGGACTTTTCTAACCCAGCCAACCTAATTGCCTCTAGCATATTAAGCACACCCTTGCCGGTTACATCGGCGGTTAATATTGGGTCTTTAAACGAATAGCCTACGTGACTTATTGCAGCCAAATTATAGACTTCGTCTGGCTTAATTTGTTGCATTGCCCTAGTTAATGCTGAAAGGTCTAATAGGTCAGCTAGTACAATGTTTAAAAACGGCATTTCTTTTTTAATAGCTTGGTAACGCGGGTGGCTAGCTTCGGTTTGGCCGCGCAAAACTCCATAAACCTCATAGCCCTTGCTGTGTAATAGTTGGGCTAAATGCCCGCCATCTTGCCCCGCAACACCTGTAATAAATGCTTTTTTAGTCATTCATCAACTTCCTCAACTTCTACATCAAACAATATACCCATTACTAACTTAGGTTGTTTAAAGTGAATTTCTGTTTCGTTATTCTTTTGAATTAACGATTGCCTGTAGTGAGTTAGAGCGCTAGTATATTCTTCAATATCTCCACCAGTTCTCTCTTGAAATGACATCAGGGATTCTGGCTTATCTGCTTCAAAATAATATTCTTCGTTTTTCATAATTGCCCTCTTTTATATACATTCTTGATTATATTATACCTGGCGCTTTTCTTTTAAGTTCTTTTTTACAACTTGATTATTAAAAAACAAACCAGCCAAACCCCACCATGTATAGGCAACCGCTTCAATTACCCAAGTATGATTAAATAAATTTGCTACCAAAACAACTATAAAAGTCGTTAACATTACTAAACTATAGCTATCATTTTTAGCTTGTTTGTAAAATTTTATAACTAGATAAAAAACAATATACCCAAAGAAAAAGAAGCCAAATAACCCATATTCTTCAATAACCTGAAGATAATAATTCTCGCTGATTATAGGTTTGTTTGGTATGTTTTTAAATGATACTGGCCCTGCGGAGCCAACACCTTGCCCAAAAAAAAGATTTTCTTTAATAACCCCAGCCGCTTCAGAGTATTGATCTAGTCTTTTAGTATTAGAATCTACTTTATTGTTAAATTTATTATGTAAAATTACATCATTGTATAGGCTTGGTTGCAAGAATAAAAATCCGCTAGTTATAATCACCCCCAAGATAATAAAAGCACTTATTATTTTAGTATTATTTTTAATAACTCGTCTGAAATTATTATTATTTTTAATTAAAAATGTAATTAAGAAAATTAAGCCACAAATTAAACCAACCCAAGCACTTCTTGAATATGTAAGGTACAAACAAACAATAATTGAGGTTATTGCAATGTAGTTCAAAAATTGAATTTTGTTTTTTTCAACTTTTAAATAAGCTACTAGTAGTATCAGTATAATCCCCAGGTACGCACCTAGTGCATTTGGGTCTTTTGTAGTAGAAAAAGCTCTTTCGGTTGTTTTAGTATCGTCATGGATATAAAACACTTGCTGACTTCCTGTTTCGGTAGAATACCCCACGCTTGACAATGCGTTATTGGGTAGTATTAGCACCTGAAAAATACCTAGTAAGGCAACACAAACCCCCACGAATAATACAATTTTTACCGCTTGATTTCTAATTTTATTTTTAAATCTGTTAGTTATTAAGATTCCATATACAAAGAACAAAAAAAATCTCAAGTCATAAACAATACCCAAAATCTCGGCAAATATGTTATTTTTAAAAAAAAGAGCAGACAAAAGCACTACTACGCTATAGGCAAGTATTGCAGTGTACAACCATTTATCCTTAAAAAAGATGCTTTTTAAGTTTTTGCTTTCTACAAGCAAAATCAACACCAAGCCTAATAGCATTATTGGCTCTTTAATTGCTTTGGTGAGTTCTAGTACGCCAAATTCAGCTCCAACCCAATTTGAGAACAATACATAAATTGGCATATAGGCTAGTATTCCCAAGAAAATATATTTAGAAATAATTGCAAGCTTATTGTTATGCAAAAAAGTTTTGTTGCTAATCATACTTCACACTATTGTAAACTAGTAGTAATGAAACATATAGTTATAGATGCGCGCATTAGAAAATCTAGCACTGGTAGATATATGGATAGGCTTCTTGAGTGGCTCCAAAAGATAGACAATAATAAATATAGGTATACTCTTGTTTTAAACTCAGTTGATGATTGGGCGCCTATAAACGATAATTTTAAGGTCGTTAGAACAAATATAAAGCCATACTCTTTTAATATCTTAAACCAAGTTACTTATGCTAGGTTTCTAAATAAACTACGGCCTGATTTGGTGCATTTTACAATCACGCCTCAAGAACCGGTATTCTATTTTGGTAAGCGTGTTACCACCACGCACGATTTAACAATGTATAGATATGCCCGAGCTGGAAAATTACCAACATGGGTACACTGGCTCCGTATGAAGGGCTATAAATTTTTGTTTTGGCAAAGTCATAAAAGCGCTAAACAAATTATTGTACCGACCCAATTTGTGCGCAATGACCTCATTAAATTACACCCTTTTACAAAAAACAAAATAGCTGTAACTTTAGAGGCGTCCGAACCGCCCTTAAACAACAAACCTCTCAAACCTCAAAACATTAATAAGCAATATATATTACATGTTGGCAGTCCATTGCCTCATAAAAATATAGAGAGGCTAATAGACGCTTTTGAAATTCTCAAACAAACCACTGGGCCAAATTTAAAATTGATACTGGCTGGTAAAAAAGAGAACTTTTTTAATAAGCTTGTTACTGAAAAAATAAACCAAAGCAAGTTTAGAAACGACATTATTATGCCGGGCTTTATTGGTGAAGCAGAGTTAAAGTGGTTGTATGAAAATGCTGAGTGTTATGTGTTGCCCTCTTTGAGTGAAGGTTTTGGCTTGCCGGGTCTGGAGGCTATGGCCCATGGTTGCCCGTTGGTTAGTAGTAATGCCACTTGCTTACCAGAGGTCTACGGCGATGGTGCTCATTATTTTAACCCTTATAGTGTTGAAGATATGGCGTTAAAAATTAGTGAAGTGCTGGAAAATAAAAAATTACGAACTCAACTGATTAAAAAAAGTCATCAACAGATTAAAAAATATTCGTGGAAAAAAATGGCCGAAGAAACATTAGCAGTTTATGAAAACATCATTAAATAAAATAAGGGTCTCTGGAAAGTAATACAGTATTATTTGTTTTACATTTGATTTTTGTAGTATTTTCTGCTATTATTAATGCGTGAATAAATCTAAAATTTCTAGTAAATACCAGGTTGTAATTCCAAAAAAACTGCGTAAAGAACTAGGGTTAAGACCTGGTCAAATTATTAATTTTACTCGCATCAACAATAATCTGATTATCGATACTGAATCTGCTATTAAAAAATATGCAGGAACAATGCCTAATGAATGGGGCCAGCAAGACCCAGCTAAAGTTATTAGAAAAATTCGCGACACTGAATGGGAATAGCAGAATGCGCTATTATATTGACTCAAATATTTTTATTTATGTTTTAACTGGGCAAAAACCGTATTATAAACAGTCGAGGGCTCTAATGGAATACATAGAAAAAGCTAATAGTGTAAATGCTGTAAGTTCGGTGTTGATTCTTGGAGAAATTTTAGGATCTAGCAATAATTCAAAAATTAATGATATAAAAGATTTTATAGAAAAGCTTAATAACTTGAGTTTACTTGTTGTAGACAAAGAGATTGCAGTTCGCGCGGGTGAACTAAGGAGCAGCAATAAATCGCTTAAGCTACCAGACGGGATTCACCTTGCTTCTGCCATAAACTATAATGCCACACTAGTAACCGCAGACACAAAACTTTTAGCTATAGCTAAAAAATACACGCCCGTTTTAAATATCAAAGATTATTTTTAAAAACTCTATGTGGTTATGCAGAAAGCTCTGTCGGTTTACCAGCTTTAATAATAATGTGCCTCTCACGACCTTCGCCGATTGATTCTGTGGTTAAACCATGGTCAGCCACAACTTGATGAACTACTCTTCGGTCTGCTGGTGACATAGGTTGAAGTGAATAATCTTCGTTTGAACTCTTAACCGACTCTATCCATGCCTTTGCCTTCTCTGCTAAGCGATCGGCCCTTTG
>CAZRVM010000021.1:1346-13924 GCA_964603625.1 uncultured Candidatus Saccharibacteria bacterium | reverse complement strand
GATCAGCTTCTTGCTGGCAAATAAGATTTTATTAAGATTGTGTATAACTAACTGCTCAGTACGCTAAATATAGTGCTTAGCAGTTTTTAAATTATAAAACTGTGGAAAACTCTTAAATAAGTGACTATTTTATTAAAAAAATGCTTGCAAGTGGGTAGGTGTGGGTTGTATGCTATTGTCAGTGGGTAAACGTGGGTAACCCATCTTGAACAAAAAATAAAAACAACCACGAGAGAATATTAAAAATAAGAGACCCTAAAAAAGGTAAAGCAGAATCTATATGGTGGATTACTTTGAAAGAAAACTAGACGATAAGCGTAGGCTAACTATACCAGCTGAGCTTAGAGCCGAGTTTGAAAGCGGAGTAGTCTTAACTAGAGGCTTCAAGCAATACCTGCACCTTTATCCTAAAAGTGTATGGGACGAATTAGTTGAGCCTGAGCTTCAAGGTAGTATCCTTGATGAGCGTATAGCCGACTTAAATGTTCAATTCCGAATGGGTAAGGTAGATGGTACAACAGATGCCAAACAGGGTCGAGTTACAATAGAGCAACATTTGCTTGATTTTGCAGGAATTCGCAAAGATATTGTAGCTGTAAGAGCTGGCCGTTATTGGCGGATTCAGGCTAAATAATAAGTCGTTGGTTAAACCCACTGTTCTTTAACAAATAATAGCGATAAGAAAGAAATCAAGTTTGATTAAATTTCAAAATTTACAAATAATGCGTAAATTAAGATTAGCTATTCGGTAGTCAACAAGTGGATTGAAGGTTTTAAAACCACTAAAAAAACCTTAGTACTTTATATAAAACACCTCCCAAAACTCCACCTCACACAAAGTCTCTCAAACTACAAAATTAGTAAAAAGCACGAGCATGGCTCCTGTTGTGCCAGACTCGTTATACAGCTTTCTACTAACAAAATTTTGTAGTATAATAAAAAACAAAAACTATAAAACAAAAAGTTGACTACTGATTAGGTGATCTTAATAAAAACAAAAATAATATTGCCTGATAAATTAAAATAGTAGTAAAAGTATATTAAAAGTTTAAAAGGCATTAAAATAAAAATATGAAAGTTCACCAGGCTAAATTTCAACATACTCCTGTATTGCTCAGAGATGTGCTGAAGTATCTTGCGCCAGAGAAGGGCAACAAGCTTTTAGATGCGACAGCTGGATACGGCGGACATGCGGAAGCAATAATGGCGTTAACAGGTTTTAAATCAAAGCATATTTTGGTTGATAGAGATCAAAATGCAACAGATTTTTTAGCAGAGAAGTTCCATGGGCAAAACTTAGAAATTCTTCACAGAGATTTTTTAAGTGCCTCACAAGAATTAGCTAAAGATAAAAAACAATTTGATTTAATTTTAGCTGACCTTGGTGTTTCGTCACCGCACCTTAACAATGCAAGCAGGGGGTTTTCTTTTAACAAAGAGGGCCCACTAGATATGAGAATGGACAATTCTAGCCAGCTTAGTGCATCAGAAATTGTTAATGTTAGTACGCTTAAAGATTTAGAAAATATTTTAAAACTTTATGGTGAAGAGTTTAAATATAAACAAATTTCTAAAGCAATAATAAATGCTAGGCCAGTAAATACTACTTCTCAGCTTGCACAAATCATTACCAATGTTTACCCTAAGCATAAAAGGTATAAAATTCATCCTGCAACTAAAACATTTCAGGCCCTAAGAATTGCAGTAAATGATGAATTAACCCAGATCGCACAAAGTTTACCACTTTGGACTTCTATGCTTAGACCTGGCGGTAGAATGGTAATAATAAGCTTTCATAGCCTAGAAGATAGAATTGTAAAGCAATACTTTAAAGAGAATGCTGGAGATAATTTTGATTCTAGCTTAAGGTTACTAACTAAGAAGCCTATTGTAGGAGATGAAAGTGAAATAGTTTTAAATCCGCGTGCTCGTAGTGCAAAACTAAGAGCCGTAGTTAAAAAATAAACAAGAAAGGAGCTTATAAATGCCAATAACGGTTAAAAGTAGCTCCCGTGCTTACAAAATCAGAGTAAAGGTTTTGTAGCCACAAAAACAGTTCCTGCACTCATAAAAGGGTGCAGGAGCACCAAGAAACAAAAAGAAAGAGTAATAAAATGACATATTCAAGTGCACTTACAGCTGGTCGTGGTTACCAGATGAAACGAGGCCAAAATGTAGTAAGTTTTAAATCTGGCGAAAAAACAATCGGACCAGTTAGTAATACAATTATATTGATTGTACTAGCTTGCTTGCTTGGCTTACTATATTTAACACAGGTTACTAAAACTAATGCTTTTGGTTATCAATTAAATAATTTAAATAAAGAACAAGCTAGTTTACAACAAGAGCACGACGAACTTGAGGTTGCTTCAGCTCGTTTGCAAGCGTTAGATAGAGTAAAAGCGAGTCAACCAGCTAATCAAATGGTAACTACGGCTCCAAGTGTTACTATATCTAATTAGGTATGCAGTTATCCCAAGAAAATTCATCTCGTATTAGAATTGGTTATGGTTTTATAGTTCTAATTATTGGTATTTTTATAATTAGATTATTTTATTTGCAAGTAATAAAGCACGATTATTATCAAACCACTGCTTTAAAAGGGCAGTATAAAGAATATGAATTACCGCCAAAACGAGGAGTAATTGAGGCTCAGAATGGCGATGGAACTGTTCCAATAGTGTTAAATGAAATAAAATACACTCTTTTTGCTGACCCTGTTTATATAAAAGATAAACAAGCAGTAGCTGAAAGTATTCAAAAAATTATTGGTGGAAATATAGATGAGATTAAAGGAAAACTACAAGATAAATCTAGATATGTTATTTTGGCAAAAAAGCTGAATAAAGATCAAAAAGAAAGTGTAGATAAATTAGAATTAAAAGGTATTGGAACTAGAGAGCAGTCTTATAGAACTTATCCACAAGGAGAGATGGCGGCAAGCTTGTTAGGTTTTGTAAATGATGAAGGTGAAGGTAAATATGGCATAGAGCAGGCCTTAAATGATAAACTTGCAGGCCAGCCCGGTCAATTAAAAGCAATAACTGATGCTCGAGGCGTGCCTTTAGTTGCTAATAAAGATAATGTTATTAAAGAAGCTGAAAATGGTAAAAGGGTGGTACTAACAATTGATATGTCTATGCAACAGCAGTTGGAGACTATTTTAAAAAACGGTCTAGAACAAGCAAAGTCAAAATCTGGGGGAGTTTTTGTAATGGATGTAAACACCGGTGCAATTAAAGCGATGGCAAATTATCCAACCTATAATCCGGCAGAATTTTTTAAAGTAGAAGATGGAAGCGTTTTTAATAATACCAATGTTAGTGATGCATATGAAGTTGGATCGGTAATGAAACCCTTAACAATGGCTGCAGCACTGACTGAGGGCGCTGTAAAACCCGACACAACTTACTACGATCCGGGCGTTTTTACTGTAGACGGTAATAAAATTACAAATGTTGAAGAGTCTGGCGGTCCGGGCACTAAATCTATGGCCGATATTTTGCGATTATCACTTAATACTGGTGCTACTTGGTTATTAATGCAAATGGGGGGTGGAGAAATAAATGCTAAAGCTCGTGATACTTGGCATAACTATATGGTCAACAAATATCGTTTCTCTAAGATAACTAATATTGAACAAGGCTATGAATCGCCCGGATTGGTACCGAACCCAGAAGAAGGTTATGGTTTAAATATTAGGTTTGCTAACAGTGCTTTTGGGCAGGGTATGACAGCAACGCCAATTCAAATGGGATCTGCTTTGGCTAGTGTGTTAAATGGAGGAACATATTACCGACCCAGATTGGTAGACCAAATAATCAGTAATGATGGCAAAATAGAAAAAATTCAGCCAGATGTTGTAGAAACAAATGTTGTCAGCCAGCAAGCTAGTCAATCGGTAACCGATTTTATGGTAAATTTGATTAACGCTAATCATCGTGTATATAGTTTTGAACTTAGGCCAGGCTATTTGGTTGGTGGCAAAACGGGTACTGCTCAAATTGCAAACCCTAATGGAGGCTATTATGACGATAGATATAACGGAAGTTTCACTGGTTTTGTAGGTGGTAAGAAGCCCCAGTATGTGATAGTTGTGCGAGTTAATGAGCCACATGTACCGGGTTATGCTGGATCAAAAGCAGCCGGACCGATTTTTAGTGCTACGGCTAATATGCTGATAGATAATTTTGGGGTGGTTCCTAATAATTAGGGTATAATTACTAGTGGTAATATGAAATTAAAAAATAAAGAACAACTAAAAAAACAGTTATTGAATAAAAAGGTGTTTTAAATGTATGTTTCTGGTAGACGAGCAGTAGTTCACGCGGAAGCTAATTTACAAGCACAACGCCGGCATCGCCCTGATTATCTTTTATTAATTCTAACTGTGAGCTTAACTGTAGCAGGTTTAATTGTGCTTTTTGCAATTAGCCCAGCTCTTTCGGCGCAGAAAAATGTAGCTGAAAATTATTTTATTAACCGACAATTCATTGCAGTGTTGTTAAGTACTGTAGTTTTTTTTGTGGTTAGTAAATTGCCATTAAATAGTTGGCGAAAATTAGAAAAACCGTTAATTATTGCTTCAGCCGTTTCTGCAATTGCCGTAAGATTATTTGGCGATCAAGTAAATGGTGCTTATCGGTGGATACAAATTGGGGGATTGTCATTTCAACCTGCTGAGTTAATTAAATTTACACTTTTGCTATGGCTAGCAACATTTTTTGCAGATAGAATAAAGAATAATCAACTAAACGATATGACCAAAACAATTAAGCCGTTAATTATAGCTTTACTATTAATTGGTTTCGTAGTTGCGGTATTACAGAGTGATTTAGGCTCAACAGTTGTTATGGTGATGATGATGGTTGCTATGGCTTTTGTGGCTAAATTACCTATGATGAGGATTGCTTTAGTTGGTGCAGTATTACTAAGTTTATTAGTGTTGGTTATAAGCGCCACACCTTATAGAAGACAAAGGCTGAAGACTTTTGTGAATCCATCTGCCGATTGTCAAGCATCAGGATATCAAACTTGCCAAGCTTTAATTGCCGTAGGTTCTGGCGGAGTTTTTGGTTTAGGTTTAGCAAGAGGCGTTCAAGCGTATGGTTATTTACCAGAGGCGGCAAACGATTCAATTTTTGCAATTTACGCTGAAAAATTCGGCTTTTTAGGGACTACTTTTCTACTGGGTTTAATGCTAGCTTTATTTACAAGATTTATCAAAATTGCCGAAAGAGCACCAGATGATTATACTAAGTTAATAGTGGTTGGGGTTGTAACTTGGTTCAGTATTCAATCTATGATAAATATTGGAGCTATGCTTGGCTTAATTCCGCTAAAGGGTATTACTCTTCCATTTATTAGTTATGGAGGTACAAGCTTAATATTTGTAACCGCTGCACTTGCTTTGGTTTTTAATATTTCGCACTATACTAATTTTAGAGTTAGTAATATAACAGAAGGAGGCAATTATGGTAATCGTCTTGGTGGGCGGGGGCACAGGCGGGCACATTCTACCGCTGTTAGCCGTCGCCCATAGTTTGCGCCAACAAAATTCAAAAATAAAAATTATTGCCATTGCAGACCAACAGTCTAAGTTTGCTTATTTGTTAAAAAACTCTACAGATATTGATGATTTAGTTTTAATTAAGGCAGGTAAGTTCAGAAGATATCCTAACCAGTCTTTCATGCAATCTATACTAGATGTAAAGACGCTTGGCTTAAATATAAGAGATGGTTTTAGAACATTAGCAGGTATTTTTCAAGCATTAAAAATTTTACGAAGAATTAAACCAGAAAAAATCTTTATAAAAGGTGGTTATGTAGCTGTGCCAGTTGGTATTTCTGCCAAGCTACTCGGAATTCCGTTTATTACGCATGATTCAGACGCAGTACCAGGTTTAGCAAATAGAATAATTGGTAGGTGGGCAAATTTACATACAGTCGGTATGAGTAAAGAACTTTATAATTATTCTGAAAACCAAACTATACAAGTAGGTATTCCGGTTCTTAATGAGTTTAAAAAAGTTACTTCAGAAATAAAAACTCGCTACCGTGAGCAGTTAAAAATACCTAAAAATTCAAAAGTAATTTTTATTACAGGTGGTAGTCAAGGAGCCAAGAAGTTGAATCAAATTATAGCCGAAATCATAGAACAACTTTTAGAAATTAAACAGATATTTGTAGTTCACCAAACAGGGAAGGGGGGTGTTGTAAATTTGCCTAAAGCAAAAAACTATCAAGTTTTTGAGTATAGCCAAGAGTTATTTAAATATAGCGCATCAGCAGATCTAATTATCACAAGGGCAGGGAGCACAATTGCAGAATTTGCTATTCAGTATAAACCGTTAATAGTAATTCCGGCTGAACACCTTGCAGATAATCATCAAATTAAAAATGCCGAACAATTAAAAAAAGCAAAGGCTTCTATTGTTTTATCTGAGTCACAACTGTTCAATCAGCCAAATTTGCTATTAAGCGAAATATGCAATTTGATAAATGATACTCAGGAGCAAGATGCTTTGAGCGCTAACTTAGCTAAGTTGTATCCACCTAATGCTACTAGTAAAATTGCTGAAATATTATTAGAAAAAAAAGATATCAAAAATTAAGATGAAGTTATTTAAAAAGCAAAATAAAGCTAGAAATCCGGTTTATTCGCCAACAGCTAAAACAAGTAAATATGCATATCGTAATAAAAGAATGGAATCAGTTAATCAAACTGGCCGAAAAACTAATAAAGACAGAGAGTTGAATAATTCTAGGTTAAAAATAGCCCCAGAAAATTTAAAAAATATTCCTGCTTTAATTGTTTTGTTAGTTATTTTGTGTAGTGTGCTTTATTTTTCAACCTTAAGTAGTAATGTTAAAGTTGAAGTTTTAAATACGAATAAGAATGTTTTTCTTAGAGACCAAACAAGCTATCAGCAATTGGCTAACGAATTTATAAAGCAATCTATTTTTAATCGATCAAAAATTACTTTTGATAGTAAAGGGCTAAGCGAAAAACTAAAAACAGACTTTCCTGAAATTGCTAGCGTAGATGTGGTTTTACCTCTTGTATCTAGGCAGACGGTAATTAAACTTCAAATGTCAAAACCAAGCTTTGTTTTAGAATCTAATAACGAGCATTTTTTAATTAGCAACAATGGAGTGGCCTTAATTAAATTGCAAGATACTAAAGATATTACCGATCTTGGTTTAGTTACTGTAAAAGATCAGTCAACCTTAAATATTGAACTCGGTAAATCAGCCGTTCCTAAAGATCAAGTCCAATTTATAAGTACTGTATTAGAACAATTAGAAAAACAAAATTTTAAAGTAGAATCGTTGATTATTCCAACTAACTTATATGACCTTAATATAAAATTAGAAGGCTTAAATTACTTCTTAAAGTTTAATATTTTAGAGGACCCTAAACAGCAAGTAGGTAGTTTTATTGCATTAAAACAACATCTAGATCAACAAGGGCAGGCGCCAAATGAATATATCGATCTAAGATTAGGGGAAAGGGTTTTTTACAAATAGTATTTAATTATTAAACTAAGTTGTTTTTTAAAAGAGAAAACTACGATTAATTTAAATTTATGCTGTAACTTATAAAAGTCATAACCCCTACTATTCTACTCTGCTTGTTCGTATTTTGTTTATTTTGAAATTAAACTACAAATATAAAATAACTATATAACAATATTAAATAACTAAAAAAGCAAATCTTTCCGTGAAAAGGTAGGGCATAGTGTGAAAATATATATAAATACATTAATTGTAAAAAATGCAAATATTAAGCTTGTGGAAAACTCTGCAGACACTATTTAAATATATTTGTAAAGCGGATACTAATTAATAATGTGTAAATAGATTTTTTGAGGCTATATAAAAATAAGTTAAATAACTATTTATATTATTTAATAAACATAAGTTCTGGGCTTATTAGTAGCTACATTAGCTTTAGCTCCCTATTGAAAGTGGTATTGTTAATCAAGTACATGAGTTGATATAAAGTCGCAAAATATACATTGTGCGACACTATGCTATACCTACTTCTATTTTCTTACTTTTTTAGATCGTCAGCCTGTTTGATAATTATTTGAATGATTTTTTTATATTTTAGTTTATTTTTTATTATGCCCTTCACTGCTACGCAGGATATAAATTAATCCTTAAAATCGCTTTTTATTATCAATTTTAAAATATCATAATATTTTTACAATGTTCGTAAAATGTACATAATTTATTTGAGCTAAATTTATCATCTATTCTTTTGGGTGCGAAAAAACACAGCCGGACATATCCTTTAAAAGAAATTTTCTGGGGTTATCTTGAATTTCTAGTTCTATAAAAGTAGCTGTTTCTGGAAAATCAAATTCAAATCTCTTAAATACATCCATCGCTTCATTAAAATCAGCAGGATCTGAAAATGCCTGATTAAACATTTCTATACTGCCTGGTAGTACTTCGTCGTTGCTAGTAAGTTGAAGTATATGTTTGGTGACATTAATGATTGTCCAGGATTGTTCAATATCTTCATCTTCAAAATATTCAAGAATTGTACCAGTAATTGAACATTTACGGCTTGGGTCACCTCCGTCAATCATAGGTGTGATATTGTCTGCAAAAGTTACTAATGATCCAAGCCCCATAAATTTAATCATTTGACAGTTTGCTTCAGCTAGGCTTGTATCTTGCTGATTTTTATTGGGAGCTCCTTCGCCGTTAACAAAACTATTAACTATTTTTTCAAATTCAGGATTATATTCGTTTGAAGGTTCATGCGACATTAAAAAGGTACCCTTTAAATTATTCTTCGGCTAGTGCGTAGGTAGCTTTAGCGACTCGCTTGAATTGAGGCTTGCCTTGTAGATTTAATAAAATAGTAGTTTCTTTGACATAACGATTTTTCATTACTCGTTTGACAATTTCGTCTCTATGTAAAGGTTCGTTAGCTTTTTTTAATATTTCAGAAATTACTTCTGATACTGTGCCTTTTTTATAACCCCATTCTTTGAGGGCGTAGATTCCCCTCCCTACCAGCACAAAACGGTCATCTTTAATTAGTTCATTATGAATCGCTTGGATAGTAACATTTTTCCTTTTAAATCCAGATTGTTTAATTTTTTTTGATATTTCGCTAAAGTGCATATGCTTACCATTCTGCTTTAAAATAATATATATTTTATCTCTGATATTCTTGGGGTTAACAGCAGGCCACTTGGTTAGTCCCCATTGATTGTTTAAGCTAACAAGTTGTTTAGATATGCTAGCTAGTGATTTAACCTTGGCGAGATCTTCTGAATTTATAGATTTTGCTAACTCTTTAATGGAAACTGGTTTACCAAGTTCTTTTAGAGCTTCAACAACTTCATTAATTTGTTTGGTTATACTTTTTTGATCTTTGAATGCGCTTGTATTTGCAACCGATAAGAAATAAAAATCATTTTCATCTACAACAATTAGCTTGGGGGCAATCATACATAAGAAAGCAACTCGAGATTGGTCTATTTTACTTGAAGAATTTAATAGTAGTTCAGATAAATCATTTATTCTTGAAAGATTACCACTTTTATTAATGATGTCTATTATTTGGCTTTCCACTTCTTCTAGATGTGGTAACTTAGATTGTTCGGCTTGGGCTTTAATACGGGTTAGAATAGCCTTTTCAAGTTGCCTAACTCTCTCTCTTGTGATGCCAAGTAGTTCGCCAATTTGCTCTAGAGTTTCTTTGCGATCAAACAAACCAAATCTACGAGAGATAATTTCTCGTTCTCTATCTTTTTCTATGGTCTGTAAAATATCTTTAATAATTGGCTCTATAAGAGTGTGCGTCATTTAATATCCTATACTGTAAATTAATGATTCATAAATATTATAAACTATTAGAAACAAAAGTCAAGTTAATTTGGCTTACATATTTATTATAGCACGAAATAGACATTATTGCCTACTATTGAAATAACAATACTACTAGCCAACAGGGGTGCATTATTGTAAAAAATATCTTATAAAAGGTAAATTACTTTTTAATTCGTTTGTATCGCTTTTTTTTGATTGGTGCCGTGTCTAGAATTTTTTTAGCTTCTTGCTCTGTGAGTTTTTTTGGGTCTGTATCTTTTGGTATTTTGGCATTTTTTTTGCCGTCTGTTATATATGGCCCAAATGGTCCTTCTAAGATTTTTATAGTTTTAAATTCTTTAATGTTACGCTTTTTAAGTTGATATAATTTCTCTTTATAAAGCTGGCGGGCATCTTTTTCTTCTATAGTGAAAGGATCGTATGGTTCTTTTAGAGAAATAAATGTTTTTTCTACACTTATATAAGGGCCAAAACGGCCGATATTAGCAGTAATTGTCTTTCCGTCGGTCGTCTGCCCTACATTGCGGGGTAGTTTAAACATTTTTAAGGCTTGCTCTAATGTTACGCTATTGATAGTTTCTCCTTTGGGAATAGGCGCAAATGTTGGTTTAGGGTCATCAGATTGTTCACCTCTTTGAAGCATTGGCCCGTATCTGCCAAATCTAGCGTAAATTGTAGTGCCGTCTGTGTCTTTGCCAACTTTTCGAGCCTGATTTGCTTCGGCTCGTGTAATGCTTTCGCTTGCTTGAACTAATTCGTGAAAAGGCTTGTAAAAATGATCTAATACTTCTGTTTGCTTCTTTTTATCTTTAGCAATTAGATCTAGCTCGTTTTCAATATCTTTAGTAAAATCATAATCTAACACGGTTGTGAAATGTTTTACTAAGAAATCGGTCACCACATTACCGGTATCGGTTGGAAAAAGTTTGTTGCTATCTTTACCATACTCAATCTGTTGTTTAGTTGAAGTTATTTTATTATTTTTAAGGGTTAAGATTACAATTTCTTTTGCTGTGCCTTGTATATCGCCTCTTTCAACATAGCCACGAATCTGAATTGTGTTAATTGTACTTGCATAAGTGCTTGGCCGTCCAATTCCCATTTCTTCTAGCTTTTTTACCAAAGTAGCTTCATTGTAGCGAGCAGGACCTCTGCTGAGCCCCTCTGTTGCAGTGGCAAGCTTTAGTTTAAGGCTATCATTAACTTGAATTGGTGGCAGTATTGTATCTTCACTTTTTCTACCAGCAACCTTTAAATAGCCATCAAATACAACAATTTCACCTTTGGCCTCTAAAGTTTCGGTTGAGTGATTGGCTTTGATTGTTATTTTGGTTTTTTCTACTTCTGCTGGTGCCATTTGACTAGCCAGAGTTCTTTGCCAAATGAGTTTGTAGAGTTTCATTTGCTGAGTATCTGCGCCCGCTTCTAGTTTTGAAACATCGGTTGGCCGGATAGCTTCGTGTGCTTCTTGAGCCCCTGCAGATTTTGTTTTAAAAATTCTTTGTTCATAGTATTTTGCACCATATGCTTTTTTTATAAAGCTTGCGATAGATTCTAAGGCAGTTTTTGATAAATTGAGTGAATCGGTACGCATATAGGTAATATGACCAGCCTCATAAAGTCGTTGGGCAAGTTGCATAGTTGTTCTAGGGCTAAATCCAATTTTATTACTTGCCTCTTGTTGTAAGGTGCTTGTCGTAAAAGGAGCGTTAGGATTTCGCTTTCCGGGCTTTTTAGTAACGGCATTAACTGTAAAGTCACTTTTAGAAAAGTCAGTTAAGATTTTAGTAACGGCTGAGAGATCTTTGTGCTTAATGGGCGATTCGGCATTTAGACTACTTGCATCGCTTGTTTCAAATTCGGTTGTTATTTTAAAAGTAGACTCTGGTTTGTGAGCTTCTAGTTCTCGTTCTCTTTCTACAACTAGTTTAACAGCAACACTTTGAACTCGACCAGCGCTTAATTGTGGCCTAACTTTTTTCCACAATACAGGACTTAATTCAAAGCCAACTAAATAATCTAGTGACTGTCGAGCTTGTTGAGCATAAACCAAAGGAAAATTGATTGTTCGTGGATTTGCAACAGCAAATTCTAAAGCTGGTTTAGTAATTTCGTGAAAAACTATTCGTTTAGTATTTTTAGGATTAAGTTTTAAAACTTCGCTAAGATGCCAGGCAATAGCTTCTCCTTCACGGTCTTCATCACTTGCCAGCCAAACAGTAGAGGCGTTTTTAGTAGCTTTTTTTAAGTCTGTTATAACTTTTTTCTTATCTGTACTAATCTCATAAATTGGAGAATAATTGTTGGCAACATCAACACTACCAGATTTACTTGGTAGTGCTCGGATATGCCCCATACTGCTTTTTACGGTAAAATCTTTACCTAAATACTTCTCGATTGTTTTAGCTTTAGCTGGGCTTTCTACAATTACTAAATTTTTACTCATATTGCTTTAGTTTATCAGAATTTATTGAATTCCAATGCGTGATAATAAGCTAATTTTTGAAATTAAGCAAGTTTTAATTTGTTATAGCCCACTGATTATTGCCCATAGGGCTAATTTGACCATTGATTTCAAGTAGCGTTAAAGTTTGACTGAACAATTGCATAGAAAGTTTACTTTTTTGTTGTAATGCAAAGCCGTCTCTAATACCTTCTTTCAGTAACTTTAAAATAATATATTCTTCTGGGCTGGAAGCGTTTATTTGAGATGATTGGTTTTG
>CAZRVM010000021.1:0-1246 GCA_964603625.1 uncultured Candidatus Saccharibacteria bacterium | reverse complement strand
ACAAATAAATTAAATAGTATTGACATAATGAAACATTTTTGCTAAAATAGCAACTTGTAAGTCCTATTTATTAGGATTTTACGCACCTTATACCCCATTCTAACAACTTGGATTTCCAAGTAGTAATGTTAGATTGTTTTAGAGTGAGTCGGTTAAGTTGTTACCCTCCACTTAGCAGACTGCTCTGATTGTATCAGAAACACTCTAAAACATACTAACCCCTTTAACTTGTTTTTAAGAATTAAGCGTTACTTATGACTTAAAAACCCATAATGTGGAACCCGTTTTCAAAGTGAGCCTAAATGGTTTTAGATGCTTTTAGCTTCTAAAGACACAGATATCTAATAAAGTTTTAATCTGATGTTTCGCTGGGGTGGGTTGAAGGGTATTTCAGAAAAGGACTTAAAGACAGGTTTTGTTTTTAAGTCCTGAAATCGGCTTACAGCGGTGCCCACCCCCTCTGTAGGCCGTTTTTAGTTTTAAATTGCAAAATATTTGAATAAGATTTTAGTATTAGAGATTTTAAATTAGAAAATTTCGCGTTTCAGTAACTAAGTTACCTCTATAAATAAATTCAATTAGCATATTTTGAACTTCTCTTTTTAAAAGCGATAATTTGGATTGTTCGGTTTTAGTAAATTTACTAAGCACAAAACTGGCAGTATCGTATTGATTTGTATCGTAAGCTTCATTATTAATACCTACCCTTATTCGCCCGTAATCTTCGCCAATTAAGCCAGAAATTGATTTTATGCCATTATGGCCAGCGCTACCACCACCAAGCTTACTTTTAATTTGACCAAAAGCAATATCTTTATCGTCGTGCACAACAACAAGATTTTTAAGGGGTAATTTGTAATAATTAAGTACATCCACAACACTTCGGCCACTGTTGTTCATTAGCGTGGTTGGTTTTATTAACAATACTTTAGTATTTGCAAATGTTGCTGAACTAATATAGCAAGATAAATCTTTTTTATTTTGCCATGGAGTAAATTCAGATTGTGAAAGCTGGAGCTCATTTAAACAATCAAACCCTATGTTGTGCCTGGTAAGCTCATATTGATCACCCAAATTGCCAAGTCCAACAATTATTAAATTTAAAGGTTTGTTCAAACTAAAATTTAAGCTATGCTCAACCGTCTTTTTCTGAAATAAACTCATCTTTATAAATTATAAAACAGCGACAACAAATTAACTAATAAAAACTTACTACACCATATTTCTAATTTTTGAAGAAAAGCCT
>CAZRVM010000020.1:0-15060 GCA_964603625.1 uncultured Candidatus Saccharibacteria bacterium | reverse complement strand
AAAATACCTTCAAGCCTATTTAAACGAGCTAGATGATAAAATAAATCATCTTACTAAAACTATAAGTAATTTAGAAAAACGGCTGTCTAACAAAGCCTATGTGGCTCAGGCGCCTAAAAATGTTGTACAACAAACCAAAGACCAATTAACTCAAGCCAAAACAGATTTAAGTCTTTTAATAACAGATCAAAAACGCTTCAGCTTATAATAAAGCACTTAACAATTATTAAGAAACTAGAAATTAATTAAGTTTTAATCTTCAAATTCTAAAGCTTTTTTGATGTTTATAATACTTTCTTCAGGGCGAAAATCATCAAACCATAAAACTTTCCAACCCCGTTTTCCTGCAACCATTAGGTTGGTTCGGCTATCGTCAATTAACAATATTTCACTGGGTAAACAGTTACTTCGAGCCTCTGCTTCTTCGTAAATTGCTGGCTCTGGTTTTATTGCACCCACCACTGACGAATCTACTATTACATCGTACTGCACATCTGGAATTAAGTTTCGCTCTAGCATCTCGTTCACAAAACCAGGCATAATGTTTGTAAGTAACCCCGTATGATAATTTTTAGCTATCCATTCTAGAAGTTCTTTCATTTGTTCTATTGGTTCTACCGCTTCCATATAATAATTTGCCCAATCCAAACTTGGAATATTGATTTCCTTTGCTAGTTTGGCATTAAATTCGTCCATGGTCATTTCTCCCCTGCAAACCGCATCGTTATACTGCCAAAAGGCTGTCTCAATCAGAGTAGGGGAGGAGTCTGTGTCGTTTGCGAGTTTTATAAAAGCTCTGTGAAAAAACCTGACTAAGCAACCATTGACATCAAAATAAACAAACCTAACGCCGAGTTTGCTAATTTTTTTAGGCTTAATTGGTGGTAAATTTAAACTATTAGTTTGTAGCCCAAGTAAAATATCTAAAGACTCTCCTAGTGCTTCGGCAATTTTTTGTATTGTAAATATTGAAGGAGACTTTATGGCTCCTCGTTCAATTTTTGCTAAAGTAGAATAAGAAATTTCCGCCAACTGGCACAAAGCCTGCTGTGTTAAGCCAGCTTTTGTGCGTAATGCTTGTAATTGTTTTCCGAGACCCACCTCGTCCATATAGGCCTAATAATACCAATTTAAAACTTAAAAGGGAAGAGTAAACTAGCATTAAGTGGCTAGTATTTGTAAAAACTATTTATTATCAATATAACCTAGTGCCATCACAATTATTACAAACGAGAAAATTCCAGCAATAACGGCTACTATTAATGAGCTTTTCATATTACCACCAGTTGAGCGATTAATTTTGGCATAAACCCAAGCACCAACTCCAGCAGCAAGCATTATCCCAACAACTACAGGGGGCATTAGCTACTCCTTTCTATTTTTAATTTTAAAGCTAAGCTCGCCAATTCATCATGGTTTGGCTCTAAAGATGTATCTTGTACAGCATTAAATTCAGCGACCTCATTAAACGGATAAACTTTAATATGAGCATGGGGTACCTCTGTGCCTTCTATTTTTATGCCAACATACTTAGTAGCCAATTTCTCTCTTAGATTTTTTGCTACTAGTTTAGTTACTTGCATCAATGTTTGGTAATCATCGTCGGCTAAATCCCAAACAAACTCAACTTGTTTTTTAGGCACAACAACCGTTTGGCCAATTACTGTAGGGTAAATATCTAAAAAAGCCAGTGTTTTTTCATCCTCATAAATTTTATGAGAGGGAAGTTCGCCTTCTATAATTCTTGTAAAGATAGATTTATCTGGCATCTTAACTACTAATATAGCATAATTACTGTAATGCTTAGATTGAAAAGATTTTTACTAGGTATAAGTAAGTTTATGCTTTTTAATTGCTTAATTCTACTTATGGTAACTTTATTTACTAAAGCCACTATTGGCGACCAAAAAAATATCACAACCAGCCTTCAAAAGAGTAATTCTTACTCAACAATATCTGGTAGCATAAAAGAACAGCTTACTAAAACAAACAATATTAATGTTACTCAATCACCAATCTTAACTTCTGTGGCCAATCAATTAGTAACAGAATCACAAGTGCAACAAATTGTTGACCCCGCAATTTCTCAAGTTTATGACTGGCTAAATGGCAAGACTCAAACTTTAACTATAAGTATTGAAACAACCCCAATTAAAGATAATTTTAAAAAAATACTCACAGATGAAGTTAATAAATATGTTCAATCTCTGCCGGTTTGCACTCCGCAAGATGCTCGCCCTCAAGATTATGTATCTGCAAAATGTTTACCTGCAGGGGTAGACAGAAATCTTGCTTCTCAGATGCTAGAACAACAATTAGTCGGCACCAACTTAGACCAGTTTGGTAGCGGAGAAATCAATTTTTTTGATTCATCTACTAGCAAACAATCTAATCAAGATGATCCACTCAAGCAAATTCCAAGAATATACCAATTCTTAATAAAAGCCTCTCCCTATTTAGTAATTATCTGTTTAGCTTTGGTTGTGTTAATTTTCTTACTTTCTTCGCCAAAATATCTAGCTTTTAGAAGCCTGTTTTGGATATTTTCTTTTAACGGCTTGCTCTACTTTGTGTTTATGTTTTTAGTCCCACCTTTACTAAAGGGGTTTGTTAAACCAATTTTTGCCAACCAAAGCAAAGAAGTTTTTCAACAAATTAGTGTATTTCTAGATAACCTAACGAGTTATGGCCGGCCAGTTTTAATTAAATCTGGAGTCGTCTTATTAATGAGTGGGCTTGCTTGTTTAGTAATTTATATAATTGCTAACAAAAAAGCTAAAAAAGCCCTCCTAGAAAACCCTGTACATGCTGAAGTAGCACCAACTAGCCAATCCAAAATTTAGCCATATTAGAGTTGCCAACTTAGCAACTCTAGCTTGCTTTTAGTGTCTTTCTGTAATCCCATTAGAAGTTGTTTGAGCCCAATATAAGTAGATCAGTTACTAAGCGGTTTCTGCTAGCACTCGAACTGGCACTAATTTGCGTGCAGCTTCTTGTATTCTTTGACGATTACGAACGGCTTCCGCTGTCCGAACAGCAATGACCTCTTGATTCTGAGTAACTGTTCCATCTGGATTCAACTCAAGTGTTGACAAGTAATTTACGCCAATCTCTTCAGGTTTATCGTGCCAGTTAACGTGCGTTTGTAAATCTCGTTTTCCAGTTGCATCAGCACCTTCACCGCACATTACGGCAAAGTAAGTTTGAGAGTTATGCTTCTCCATTAAACGATGGGCTAGTCGCAAAGTACTACCACCAATTACCCAGTCGTCTACAAATAACACACGGAGTTTCTCACCATCTGCGACCTCATTACCGCGTTGCTTACCAAGTTGCTTACTGGCTTCCACGATACCATCAATCTTTCCCTGAAGAATATCACGATCCTCCGACATACTAACCCTCGCAAAATAAAGCTTACCATCTAGCGTTGGGAATGGTTGACCGTCCCTCGTGCGCCGCCATGCAGCGTGCATAGCCAAACCAAACAATCGCCCACCTCTATCACAACCGATGACTATATGCGGCTGGACATCTTCTAAAAACTCTAAAATTGGTAATGCTATTTCTGGCAAGTCTTCTGGTTTTATTGCACCTAAGTCCGGGTAACCACTAGATAGTTGCTGTGCATTTTCGACACCTAACAACGAAGATGACGACGAGCTCATGTACTTGTTGTGCTTGATTTGAGGTTTTTGTGTAAAGTCCTGTATGGTAAGTTTTCCTAATGGACGACTTAATAATTCAAACTTTGGTTCAATATTTTTGTCTTGTAGTAACATAAATTCATTTACAAGAAAGTCTATGTTTTGCTCTTTGCCTATATCGTCCTCTAAGAGTAGCGGGCTAATGTTTAGGCTTAACTTTTCTTTGTTGGGTATTGGCATTTTTAGATTAGGTTTGTCATATTTATAATCAGTGTAATTATTTACATCTTCTTGCATTCGTAAAGTAATAAATTCACTCTTTGGTGGTTTTTCAATATGTCCCTCGCCAAACGGGTAATCTATAAATGAGGTGTTTAACCTATGTTCCTTTTCCACAATGTATATAATAACATAACTTGTTGTTATGTGCAATAGCCTAAACATGGTCATCTATTTGTTGAAAGTGTCGCACAATAAATATTACGGGTGCAGGCTAACAGGTTTAGGGGTCAATTATTTGGTGACAAATGGCTTTGCCGTGCTAGTGTTATTTTATCTTCATCTGTTAAATACTTCGTACCAGTAGTAGAGACATATCCAGAGTTTAAAGTTCAAATATAAGCGAATAGACTCGCCTCTCAACAAAAAACACCGCTTTAGGTGGTGTTTTTTCATCTTGGTACACCCGACAGGATTCGAACCTACGACCTTTGGCTCCGCAAGCCAACGCTCTATCCAGCTGAGCTACGGGTGCGTAATGTTGAGAAAAGCCTACGGTTTTTCTCATCGCTCCGAGAAAAAATACGATTTTTACTCGGGTTGCCCTTTACCTTACGGGTAAAGTTGAACTTGATTATAATAACATATTTACAGAGGTAGTTCTAGTGGTTTATAGTTAGAGGCACGGAGAGGTGCAGGAGCGGTTGAACTGGACTGTCTCGAAAACAGTTGTACTGGGCAACTAGTACCGTGGGTTCGAATCCCACCCTCTCCGCCAAGTTTCAAATGAGAAAAGGGAAGTAAAGTTTACCATTTAAGCAATCCAATTTAAATTTTCAAAAAATCTATAATTTTGGCTTACTTGAGGTATTGCGTAGGTTAAAAACGGATTTTGTGCATTAGCTTATCGATAGCTTCTTGTTTGCGAGTCTCTTTTGGTAAGTATTCACCAATTGCCTGAACAATTGCAGTTTCATCTTTAGGATCAAAAAAAATACTCAAAGCTGGTTTAAATCGTTGTAAGGGCATAAGGTCAATAAACTGAATATTGTCTATTTCCATAATAGAAAAAGACCTAATGGTGCTGTAATTGTACAACTTTTCGCCTACCTGAATACCCTTATTGGTGATTGCGTAATTCAATGTTCTTGGCTTGCGTGATGCAAGACTAATAAATAACCCTGAAACAACTATAATCACAAACACAGAAATTAAATCACCACTTGTTATTAAATAAGATAGCCCCACCAAAACCACCAACACGATAAAAGCACTAATATACCACTTAGCATCTTTTTGATAAGCAATAAATTCTGAGGCCGTCCAACTAACTAAAGTTTGAGTATCTGCGTCTGGCATTTCTATTAATTGAGATTTATCTGAACTATCTGATTCTAGGGGTTGTTGAGGGTTGTTTTGTTGATTTGGGTTAGGAGAGTTTTTACTAGGGGTGTATTGCCAGTTACTTTCTGTCTGGTTTTGATTATTTTCAGGTTGCATAAGCGTATTGTACCACGATTTTAATTTAGAAACTGTTATAAAGGTAGCTTTTAATTCTAGAATATAATCTCCAAAATAAAGTAAAACAGTGTAAATTAACCATAGTTAGTAAAATTGAAATAACAAGTTTAATCTTGCCACTTAATAAGCCAACATCTTGCAAGCTAACCTGAAATAATTGAATTAACAAAGGTAGAAAAATATTTAATGTAAGTGCTATAAAAAACATAAAAAATAAAATACTGGTGCCAATAAAAATGGTTCTCGCCAAAGCCGAACCCCACCAACTATCTTCGGCTTCAACTTCTCTACGATTTTTTAATTTGGGCATTGCTATATCGTCATAAACATCTACGGCCATATTCTGAAACATCCAAACAAACATATAAACTACGCTCCCGACTGCCAACCACACCAAAAATAATACAATTCGGCCAAAAAAAGGAATCTCTAGTATTTGTGAGATAAAATCTAACCTTTGGCCAAAAACTTCTGTTACGGAGATGGGCGTAACGGGTGAGCCATTAGCAAGCGTAACCAAAAAAATATGCCGACTATTAATAAGCAATACAAAAAGACTAATAATAAAGTAGGGAAGTAACTCCATTGGAGTTGGCAAGATAAATTTAGTTAGTACTATTTTTAATCTTGGTGATTGATTGTTCATTACTTATATTTTACAAGCTTAAACAGAAAAACAAAATCAAAGCGAGAGAATACTTTTTGCTAAAGTTGTGTTTAACTGTTATAATTTACCTCTGTTAAAGGTTATTAAAATATAAGCTTTTACTACAAATCAAGTTCTTTTACATTTTAAAACTTATAAATTTAATTTGAATTTAATGCTTATTTACGGAGAGGTACCCAAGTGGCTGAAGGGGACGGTTTGCTAAATCGTTAGGGGGGCGAGAGCTCCCGCGAGGGTTCGAATCCCTCTCTCTCCGCCAATTTAAATTATTAATTTTCTTTGGAGAGGTGACCGAGTGGTTGAAGGTAACGGTCTTGAAAACCGTCGTGCCAGCAATGGTACCGTGGGTTCGAATCCCACCCTCTCCGCCAAGTAAAGTCAGCTCCTTTTTGGAGCTGTTTTTGCTTGATTGATAGGGTTAGTATGAGAATCCATCAGGGGTTAGGCGAATGAGAAGCGAAAGAAGAGAAAGTGTTTACATTTTCTCTTTGAGCATCGCAAGAAGGAGCGTGACGAAGTTACGCGATATCCCACCCTCTCCGCCAATCTTCTCTTAATAATTAATAAGTTGTTGTGGTTTTTATGTTAGCTTATTTAGAATAAGCGAAAACTAGAGCATCTACCTGCTTTACGCCGGCTTGTTTTAAAACTCTAGTAGCTTCTGATATGGTTGCTCCGGTAGTCACAACATCATCCACTAAAATAATATGTTCTGGCACAGTATTTAAATAGGTTTTTAACCTAAATGCTCCGCTTATTTGGCTAATGCGCTGTTTGCGATTTGCGCCAACTTGGCGTAAATCATTATTTCTAACCAATAACCTCTGGTACTTTGCGCCCAAATGCTTTGCTAGTTCTTTGGCAAGAGTTTGCGTGTGGTCAAACCCGCGTTGACGAACTCTGGATGGAGAAGTAGGAACATTCACAACTGTTGGTAGATTTGCAAAGTAGGGAAGAGTTTGAGCCATTGCTTTGGCAATCGGCAGAGATGCGTGCCTTTTATTGCCATATTTTAAAGCTTTTATTAAATTTTTATTCAATCCACTATACTCACCAAAAATATATACCGATCTGAGCCTAGTTTTAGAATAACAATTTTTACAGGTTTGGTAATTTTTGGTTTGTTTGTGGCAAATAAAACATCTACTTGGCAAAGGCTCATATTGCAATCTGCAAGGATCGCACCAAACTGAACCCTCGTTATTGCACTCTAGGCAGACCTCTGGTGCGATTAAATCTAACACTCTGTTCAACATTAATGATGTATTTTATATGTTGTAAATATAGGTTGTCAATTTGCTTAATACGCTTATTCTGTTTTATACTTGCTATAAGACAAAAATTATCTGAAGTAAATATTTTAAAAATTACATAGTGGAGGGTAATAACTATGGCGCGTAACCGCAAAGATAACGATCTGCTTATGGACGACGAACTAACCGCAGCTTTCTTGGGTGAGGATGATTTTGAAGATACTGCAACTACGCAAGCCGAAGCAGAAATAACAGAACAACAACCACAAGAGCAATCCGTCGCTCAAGAGGAGTGGGACGAAGAAGAAACTGTTCCTGGCCAACTTGCTGTTGATGTTTATGAAACTAAAGAAAAATTAGTTGTAAAAGCTCGAACAGCAGGGGTAAACAAGCATGATCTTGATGTTAGTATTGCTGATAATACCTTAAGTATTCGTGGCACGCTTTCTGCTGGCGATGAGGCAGATGTTGTAAACTATTTTGTTCAAGAATGTTATTGGGGAGAATTTTCAAGAAGTTTGGCACTACCAATTGCTGTTAAAGAAGATGAAATAGAAGCAGTTCTTAAAGATGGCGTACTAACAATTAGCTTTACTAAAGTTAAACAAGACACCATTAAGAAAATTCAAATTCAGTAATTCGCAATTTTTAGCTTTTATTAATCTGCAAAGAACTAATCTTTAGTTTGTTTAGTAAGAGTTAAAAACCCCCTAATAAACTTAGGGGGTTTTTGGTATTAACTAACTTTAATTTTTACTAACTAGTTGCCCGTTCCTTCATTCAAAACTTTAGTAAGTACAAACCTTACGATTATCTGAGCTAAAGCCACTATCACCAAACCAACTAAAGCATACATTATAGTATTTTTAGCGCTTGTAACATTATTAGACTCGCCACCAGAAGTAATATATTTTAAACCACCTATAATAATCATTATTACCGATACAACACCAACCACAAGTGAAAATATATTAATAATTGTACTTATAATGTTATTGACTTTGTTTGTTGGATCTTCAGTTTCGCAACCTCCATTAACATTTAAACAAGTTCCTTTCTCAAGATTTTTCGTAATATCTGCTTGAGCCGAAACTACCGCAGGTGTAAGCAATGGAATTACCGCCAAGGCTAAACTTGCAATTATTAATTTGATTTTATTTTTTACCTTATACATTGATAGATTGTCCTTTCTTGATTGAATAAGCTTATTCTACTACATAGTAGTTATGGTTTACAAGTAAAATTATTTTTGCACCCTACCTAGTACAAACCTAACAATTATTTGAGCCAAAGCAACCACCGCTAAGCCAACTAAAGCATAAAGAATAGTATTTTTGGCACTGTTTACACTATTTGAATCACCTGTAGATGTAACATACTTAAAACCACCGACTATTACCATAATTACCGCAGCCAAGCCAACAATCCATGAGAATATATTAACTGCTACTGATATTACAGAATTAACTCCAGCTGATGCGGCGTCTGGATCACAAGTACCACCGGTTAAAGCAACTCCATTACACGCATCAGTTTTAGCATCGGCTAACACATGCTTAGGTTTAACTAAAGTAACCACACTAAAAATTAAACTAACACTTAATAAAATTAAGGCAAGTTTTGTTAAATTAATTTTCATATATACTCCTTATGTCTTAGTTAATGCAAATGAAACAATAGCTTGAGAAAGCAGGGCAACAACAGCACCAATGATTGCATAAAGTATTGTGTCTTTAGCAGAGTTAACTTTGGCTGGGTCGCCAGTAGATGTAACGTACTTAAAGCCACCAACTATTACCATAATAACAGAAGCGATTCCAGCAATTAATGCTAAGACCCCTATTGCCCTTGTTAATATACCGGTTTCACCAAAAAGTGGGTTGTTGGTTTTGCTTTTTTCTTGGCAAACCGTAGAGCCTCCAGCTGGACCATCACACACATACTTAAAAGGCTGTTCGGCAGCAGAAACAGAACCCACTACGAACATAAAAACAGAAATAAAAGATAGTAGAGTTAGAATTAGCTTTCTCATTAACCAGTCTTGCTTATAGTTAATTGAACAATGGCGCTAGCCAAGATAGCTACAAATAAACCAATTATTGCGTATAGTATTGCATCTTTAGCTTTAGCTGTTCTTTGAGGGTCCCCGCCAGACGCAACATAGCTAATACCAGCCAAAATAATCACAATTACGGCAACTGCACCAGCAATTTTAAATACTAGGCTTAGTACGGCTTGAATTTGTGCTGAATTTGCTGATGGTTTTGGAACAGTTATATCATCACCGGAAATTTGTGCAAAAATCGTTTTAACCTTATTTACAAACTGAACTGCAATCATACCAAAGTGTTTCCTATTAATGTTACAATAGCGGTTGCCAAAATTGAAATTACCAAACCAATTATTGCATTTACTATTGTATTTTTAGCGTTTTTGGCTCGTTCTGGTTCGCCACCACTCGTCATATAAATAAACCCAGCATAAATAATAAAACCAATTGCTACCAATGAGGCAATTCTTAGTAACATTTCAGCTATCGCCAAAGCTATGCCCCATAAATTATTTGGGTTTGCTAAATCAAAAGTTGGAACACATTTTCCGCTACTGGTGTCGCCCTCTAAATATTTGTACCAAGTTGGTAATCCAAAAAAATCACCACCACTTTGGCACGGTGCCCCAAAAATACGAAAAAGAAAACTCATAACTTAAAAAATACCTCCTGGAACTAACCACTGCATAAAGGCGAATACAAAGAAGTAAGCAAGCAAAGCAATCAATGAATTTGTAATTCTCTTTTTAGCGGCTTGCACGGCTTGTGGATTTGGCCCAGCAGACGCATACTGAATACCGCCTATAATTATCATTATTACCACTATAACACCTACTCCTACAGATAAAAAGTTTATGGCAATTTTAATCCAGTTTATTAGTGGATTATTTGCTAGGCAAGTATTTGTGTTATTGCATTTACTTTTAACGGCATCTCTTGAGGGATTAGTAATTTTTATTGGATTACTGCCGTTTGTTTGGGGGTTTTTTGATTCGCTACTGCCGTCTGGTGTGCCGTCTCTAGTAGCCCCCGCTTTACAACTATTGTCAACACAAGCCGAGTTTGTCTGGATTACTGTTCCACATTGTAAAGCTGTCCACCCACCTCCGCCAGATGCATTTTTTTTATAACAATAATCCGGCTTATTAACCGTTCCATCGCCAGTTGGGCAAGCTGTATATTCATAATATCCAACATCATAGTAATTAAAACACCAGGGGCCTGTTGTGGGCAACGCAGCTTCAACCTTTTTGGGAGTTAATACATTTCCTAAAGACCCAACTGTTACAATAATAGTAACAATAATCATTAATTTGTTTGAAAGTTGTTTTATCATTATTGAGTTTCCTGTTTTTATTATAAAACTTTATGGTTAAATTAAGCAATCACTTCAACCTAAATTATAGTAGTTTAGATTTATTTTAAATAGGTATAAAAAAGCACATTAAACCTAGCAAATCAATACTTTTTTTGCCCTTTAATGAATTGGTAGTTTATAATCATAAGAGAAATAAGAAAGTATAGAATTTGAAAAGATTAATCAACTTATTAGCTTTAACCTTTTTTATAAGTACATTACTTATGAGTAATTTTATGCCTGTGTTTATTAGTAAAGTTTATGCGGAGCCGACCGACCTAGTTAATCAGCTGCAAAAAGAAGCCAGACAATTCACTGTTACAAATGCAATACTAAATTGTATATATGACAAAAACGGTTCGGGAATTAAAGAGTATGTAGAAACCGAAGAATTATCGTCATCAATGCCAATTTTTAAACCAAACAACGCGTATGTTGGAACTCACGTTAAACCTAGTGATGGAGCTGGAGATTGTGGCAATGAAAACTGGGTTGCTGATGCTGTTGATATGCTTGGCTTTAAAACCCATACCGACTTTATGAATATTTTTTACGACCAAATTGAAGGCACAAATAAATGGGAACTTAAAACTAAATATGCAATAGATTCAGATGGAGACGCATTAAAAGACTTCCTAAAAGCGCTGGACGGAACAGGTAGTGATGCCGTAACCTGTCCGTCTCGAAGCAGCTGCATTGTCAATCAGTTATCGGATGGCGCAAGATACCAACTTATGCTTACTAATTTTGCAAGAGGTTGTGGCGCAACCAAAGTTACTGGCGGTGAGGACGAAATTAAAACCATTGCTCCAGACAGATTAGTTACTATAAAAACAGTTGATGAAACCGGTGCGATAAAAGATACCCCTTTTAAATTAAGCACCGATAAAGTTACGAGTGTTGTAGTTGGTGCTGGCGTTACTGATGATGGAAAATATCGGTGCGAAACAATAGTAAAACAAATAAATCAATATGCTCCTGCTTTTGCAGAAAAAGTTAAACAAGCAGTGGAGAACAACCAACCTGTTGGCGATGTAAATTCGGCACTAACACCTCCAGTTGTTAGTGCAAGAGATGCTTGCCAAAAAAATACTGGCTTAATTGCAGGGTGGATTATCTGTGATGGCATGGAACTTCTCTCTAAAGGCATGGATGCAGTTATGGATCAGGTAGATAATATGTTGAATGTAGATTTTAGTTTGTTAAATACTAAAAGTGGTGATGGTTTAAAGAATGCTTGGAATGTATTTAGAATAATGGCTAATTTTATGTTGTTTGCTGTAGCTGTTGTTATGATTATATCTCAGGCAATGGGAGGGGGAAGCTAGGGTGGTTTTAACCAATAAACAACCTACTTGCCTAGATACAAAAAGGACTTTCTAAAATGAAAAGACTTTTTAATGTTTCAATTATTTACGGATTAATCTGTGTATTTATAATAAGTAATTTGATTATCTTATTTAGCCAAAAAGCTTATTCGGCTCCTAATGATCTTACTTCTCAAGCAATGCTCGAGGCTAAGCAATTTACGGTTACTAACGCCTTACTAAACTGCTTAGTAGATGCTAATGGAAGTGGATTAGTGCCCTCATTAAGCGAGGAAGTAGACTTCAACGAATATGCAATGGTTTTCAATAGCTCATACGGAAATGAAGTAATCGTTGGACATCATGTAAAGCCGTCAAACGGGGTTGGAGGGCCTTGTCCTAACGGCCAATGGGTATCTAGTGCTTTAAGTATCTTGGGGTTCTCTAAAAATGAAGATTTTATTAGTATCTTTTACGATAAAACTAAAAATAACTGGACACTTAAAAAAGATTTCTTATCTGGAAACGATAGCGCAACAGACGCATTTAAAGAATTTTTAAAAGCCTCTAAAGAAGCTGGGAATACTGCTGTTGTTTGTGATCCGCGACACGGCTGTTCGCTTAAGCTACTCTCTGACTCAGCAAGATACTTATTGCTACTTAGAAACTTTGTCTTAGGTTGTGGAGCTAAGCCATCAAGCATGGATATTGACGATATAAATAGCGATAGTAAAGAGCGAGTTAATATAAACATCGTAAATGAATTAGGCAAAATTAATACCGTACTTTATGTAATGGACAAAGGCCTGGATGAATCTGTTGCTGTTGGGTCTGGTGTAACAGACAGTGGCAAACTTACATGTAATGATATTTTTCAACAAATTAACCAGTACTCTATACCGTTTCAGAACGAAGTAAAAAAAGCAATTGATGAAGGGCAAGAAGTTGGTAATGTAAACAATGTCTTAGCTCAGCTAGCAAAAGTTAACAAGCCGAGTTGTGGGCAAAAAACTAAATCAGTTTCTAGTTGGTTTATTTGCACAGTAATAGATTCGCTCTCTAAAGGCATGGATGCAGTTATGGATCAGGTAGATAATATGTTGAATGTAGATTTTAGTTTGTTAAATACTAAAAGTGGTGATGGTTTAAAGAATGCTTGGAATGTATTTAGAATAATGGCTAATTTTATGTTGTTTGCTGTAGCTGTTGTTATGATTATATCTCAGGCAATGGGAGGGGGAAGCTAGGGTGGTTTTAGTTGACGGTTCTGGCATAAAAAAATCTCGTCCTGCTTTTCGGCACTTGGTTGTGTTGCCCATAAGTAATTCGCTAGTTTATAATCATAAGAGAAATAAGAAAGTATAGAATTTGAAAAGATTAATCAACTTATTAGCTTTAACCTTTTTTATAAGTACATTACTTATGAGTAATTTTATGCCTGTGTTTATTAGTAAAGTTTATGCGGAGCCCTTAAAACCACTTGATGAAATTAAGCTTTATACCTCTGCTCAATATATCTCTCAATGCGTTAAGGGCAAAGGCCTAAAAGACTCTGCAACTTTAACTGAGCTAGGAGCTGGAGATTTCGTTAATCAGTCTGGCTCAAATCTTTTTAATACTCTAGGTAATCTACCTGTACCTAATTTTTTTAGCCTTCTGTCATACGGTGAAAAATGCGACAAAGACTCGGTTAAAAAAGCTATGGACGCTCTAGGAATTAGTGTTAATGAACTCCTCCTTTCAACGGGCATTTATAGGTTAAGCTCAGATACCGGCAACACCTACGATGCGCAAGAAATAAGCAATGAGCAGGCTGCAGAAAATATTTTAAATGCTGCAATAATAAAACACCCTGATGGAGTTAATTTTAGGGGTCCTCTTTCTAATGCGGCCAAGTATTATGTATTAAAGGATTCTTTTATGCACTTATGCAAAGACAAAAGATCTCCAGGAAACTCTGATGGAATTTCTGTAGAAGTAATTGATGATGCTGGTAAACAAGAAACTGTAAAATATGTACTTAAGGTAAACAAAAATGATGAAGTTATTGTTTCGCCTAACATTTCAGGAAATGAGCTAATTGGAAAAATGAAATGTAGTGATATAGTAACTAATATGAACAATTTAGCAAAAACCGGAATTGCGGCCCAAATTGCTGCATTAGGGGGGTCTGGTGGAAGTACGTCTGATGAAGATTCTAATGACAGCGATAGTTGCCAAGAAAAAACCGGCTTAGTAACTGGTTGGCTTATTTGTAGTGGCATGGAACTTCTCTCTAAAGGCATGGATGCAGTTATGGATCAGGTAGATAATATGTTGAATGTAGATTTTAGTTTGTTAAATACTAAAAGTGGTGATGGTTTAAAGAATGCTTGGAATGTATTTAGAATAATGGCTAATTTTATGTTGTTTGCTGTAGCTGTTGTTATGATTATATCTCAGGCAATGGGAGGGGGAAGCTAGGGTGTTTGATGCTTATACTATAAAAAAGGTAATGCCGAGGTTATTTATAGCTGTTGTATTAATTCAAATATCTTGGCCATTATTCACAGGAATGATTACGGCCACTAATAATATAGCGTGGGGATTGGAGGGTGTGCTGTATGCTCCTTTTGGTGGTTATGATGCTGTTAGTTTAAGTAACACCCTTACTAAAGTGGCGGGTGGTGGCCAACTCGCAACCTTAATTGGTGGCGGCGCTTTATGGATAGGGCTAAGTGCACCGGGTGCTATAGCTATTGCAATTGCTATATTAACAGCACTTTTTACTGCCTATTTTACTTTAATAATTCGGCAGATCGTGTTAATTGTTTTAATATTGACCGGGCCAATTGCTCTAATTGCATGGATACTTCCCAATACTGAAAAGTTATGGAAGCTTTGGTGGAGTACTTTTAGCAAAGCACTTTTAATGTACCCTTTAGTCTTAATGTTAGTAGCTTCCGGTAGAATTGTTGCACACCTTACAGCCGCCCCTGCTGATGGTAAAAATTTTACAACAACTGTTATGGTTTTAATCTTCTTTTTTGCGCCTTTCTT
>CAZRVM010000019.1:0-16439 GCA_964603625.1 uncultured Candidatus Saccharibacteria bacterium | reverse complement strand
TCTTAACCGACTCTATCCATGCCTTTGCCTTCTCTGCTAAGCGATCGGCCCTTTGTTTTTTATAATCAGCAATATCTACAACTACTCTGTTATAGGCATAGTTTTGATTCTTTAAAGCATTAGAAATTATCTGTTGCATAGCTCTCATTGTGTCGCCCTTTTGACCAATTAAGAAGCCGTTTAAATGCGTAGATGGTACGTTTAGTTCTATTACCTGATTATCGTTAGTGGTTGCGTAAACATCGGTATTTAGGCCAAAAAACGATATCATATCTTCAAGATACTTTTTAGCATATAAAATTGCTTCCTCTAATGAGTCTTGATCTACTTGATTAGTTGTCATCATCGCCTCCTTCTTTTACTTTTTTTATTGTTTTTTGGTTTTTTAGTTTTTTTAGGAGGTATTACTTCGCCTTCAATTGCTTCGTTCTGATTGGTTTTAGGTACGGCTTTAGCAAGCTCTGTTTCGTCTTTATTTAAAATCTTAGCCTGCTGGAAAACTGCAACCACACTAGTTGTTAGCCAGTATAGCGGTAAAGCCGATGGTAAACTAACTGTAAATATAAACACAAAACCAGGAATCATAAACTGCGTAAACTTACTGGTAGCCATTGCCATTTCGCCTTGATCAGCTTGTTTGCCTTCGCTTGCCTCACGCAAGATATCACGAAGTTTTTTAGACTCATTATTTTGAGGCATAAGTTGCTTGCCTTGAATATATTGAGCTACCGCACTAAGAGCAACAATAATAAAAGCTGGCAAATACAAGCCTCCACCTTTAGGTAGAGCTGGTTTGGTAAGGTCTACAAAACCAAGCAGGGTGTTATCGAACTTAGAAGGATCAGAAGCAAGCTCCTTCATCCAGGACAAGTGTTGTAAAAAAGGATAGGTAAAGCTGTTGATGACATTTGGGTCTTTAACAATTCTGTTTATTGCACTATACAAGGCAATTATTATGGGGAGCTGAATAATAATTAGGCCAATTGACCCAAACGGATTAATCTCTCGTTCTTTGTAAAGCTCCATGACCATTGCTGATTCTTTTTGCTTATCTCCACCGGCAGATTTTTTTATTTTTTTAAGTTCTGGTTGAAGCTCTCGCATTGCTTTAGCATGGTGAAGTTGTTTCTTTACCAAAGGCCACATTGCAACTCTTACCAAGATTGTAAAGATAATTATCGCTAGGCCAAAATTATGGCCCGGCAACACCGCATAAATAGCTACTAAAATGTTAAATATTGGTTGGACTATTAGAGTTGTAAACATTAATTCTCCTAATTCAACTTTAATAATACCATATTTCTTCCCTGTTAGTGATGTTTTCTTAAATTATTTGAGCTTTTTTAAAGAGGCTTGTTATTTGTTTTTCTAGTTGTTTGTTTGTTGTGTTTATAATTTTGTCGGAATAAGCTGTTAGTGCTATGTCGTATGGTTTATTAATTTGTAAGCTTCGAATTCTAACCTGCTCATACAACCTTCTTCTAATGCGATTTCTAATTACGGCTTTTTTACTAACTTTTTTACTTACCACTACAGCAACTCGAAAATCTTTTCGCCTGTTGTTATATGCATATTTGAGTGTAAAATGCTGGCTTTTAATAGTTTGACCTTTACTAAATACAAACCGCAAACTAGCAAGTCCATGAAAGCGATTTTTGTAAGGTACCATTTAAAGTTTTATAGGCTTTACTTTAACCTACGCAGACAGTTGTTTTCTGCCTTTAAGTCGGCGTCTTTTTAGCACCCTTTGGCCAGCTTTGCTAGACATTCGGCTAATAAAACCGTGTATTCTAGACCGTCTGCGTTTTTTGGGTTGATAAGTTCTTTTTGGCATATACTATATTTTACCTTTTATTTATTAATAATAAAACTGCTTGTGCGACTTAGTGTTATTCGTCTTTTGTAAATTTTTTGATATTGCACAATTAACAATATTTTACCTACTAATCATACCAAGTTATCCACTTTATAACAATAGTTTTACACATATTACACTCTGTAAAAATATGTTGTGGATAGTTTTACCCCTATTATCACTTTTTTTGATAAAAACTTTGGTGTTGTTTAAATCGCTGTGGAAAACTTTTTTTTATCTTGTTATAGTTGGTACTGAAAGGTGGTTTTAGTTGGAACGAGAAATAATGCAAGAAACTTTATGGCAAGCAGTCTTGGGAGAGATTGAACTTACTGTTTCTCGTGGCAGTTATGTTACCTGGTTTAAAAACACTAGTCTCATAAAACAGAAAGATGGCTTATTTGTTATTGGTGTGCCTAATATATTTATTAAACAACAGCTTGAAAGAAAATATAATAATCTAATTAAAACAACCTTAGAAAATAATGGTATTTCTCCAAAAAAAATTGATTATAAAATTTCTTCTAAGCCTTCTCTTCATAAAAAAATTGATGATCAGCCGATAAATATTAACTTGGTTAAAAATAATAATCCGGTCAAAACTACTCCAAACACCTTAACTCATAGTTACAGATATGGTTTAAACGTTCGTTATACTTTTGATAGTTTTATAGTTGGTGGAGCTAACGAACTAGCCTATGCCGCATGCCAGGCTATTGCTCAAAACCCTGGCACAAAGTACAATCCGTTATTTCTATACGGTGGAGTTGGCATTGGCAAAACTCACTTAATTCAAGCTGTTGGTAACGGAATTATCGCTAGAAACCCAGATGCTAAAGTGGTATATGTTTCTACTGAACAGTTTGTTCAAGAATTTTTAGACGCCATTAGGTACAAAAAAAATACTGATTTCGTTGCCCATTATAGAGGTGCTGATGTTTTGATTGTTGATGATATTCAATTTATTGCCGGCAAAGAAAAAACTCAAGAAGAATTCTTTCATACCTTTAACGCTCTTCATCAGGCTAACAAGCAAATAATAATCAGTAGCGATAAACCACCTAAAGAAATACCAACCTTAGAGGATCGCCTAAAGTCTAGGTTTGCGTGGGGTATGAGCATTGATATGCAAATTCCTGACTTTGAAACCAGATGCGCTATTATTCAAACCAAAGCCGAAAGTCGCGGAATCAAACTCCCGAGTGATGTAGTTGAGTATTTATCTCAAGGTATTCGTACTAATATTAGAGAGCTCGAGGGAGTTTTAAATCAACTACTTGCTCATTGTGAAATTCGTCAAATCAACCCAGATTTAGCTCTTGCCAAAAGTCTAATTGGAAACACCAAGAATCGGCCAAAACATATTAATCCAAAATTAGTCATAGAAAAAACAACTAAATACTTTCATATTTCTATTGAAGAACTTCTTGGTCCTAAAAGAGATAAAGATATAGTTTTACCCAGACAAATAGCTATGTACTTAATGAGAAGTGAGCTTCATTTAAGTTTTCCAAAAATCGCTAAAGAATTAGGCAGAAAAGATCACACAACCGCCATGCATTCGGTCGAAAAAGTAGAAAAACAAATCAGCAGTGATCAACTTATTAAAGAAGCTATTGAAAGAATTTCAGAGAAATTAAATGTATAACCTGCTAATAATTAGTAGTAAAAATTGTGTACAAAACTTGTACTTTTCCACTTGTTGTTTTTTGAATAATCTTACTGTGGATTATCAAAATAGTTTATTCGCTTTTTATAAGCAAGTTAGCCACAATTCCAGCACAGTTATTATAAAACAAACACCTCTTAAAAAACTTAGTTTTACTCTGTTTACACAAACACTATTACTAATACTACTAATATATATAAAGAAAGGTTAATTATGGATTTAAAAGTAACACAAGAAAACTTAAATAAAGCACTTAGTAATGTAGCTAGAGTAGCTTCTAGTAGAACAACTTTACCTATTTTGAATAATGTTCTTGTTCAAACAACTGATAATAGGCTTAAGATTTCTGCTACCAATTTAGATATAGCCATTTCTCAGTACATTGGCACAAAAATAAAAAAAGAGGGTTCTTTAACAATTCCTGCTAGACTTTTTTTAGATTATATAAATAACCTTCCTCAAACTACAGTTTCACTTAAACAAGAAAACCAAAAACTACATATTGAAGCCGATAATTATAAATCTACAATAAATGGCATATTGGTTGATGAATATCCGGTAATGCCCACCATAAAAGAGGGCAAAAGTTTTACATTAAAAGCCCAAGAATTAAAAAAAGCTTTACAACAGGTGTTATTCTCTGCATCAACAGACGATGCACGCCCGGTACTAACGGCGGTTTATTTTTATACTTTTAATAAAAATTTATTTTTAGTAGCTACAGATAGTTATAGGCTAGCCGAAAAACGATTAAACAAGCTTGATATAGAGGTTTCTTTATTGATACCCGTTTCAGCAATTAATGACTTAGTTAGGGTTATAGACGATAAGTCTGAAGAAATAGTAATTCTGTATGACGAACAACAAGTTCAATTTTCAGTAGATAATATAGATTTAATAGCTAGGTTAATAGATGGTACTTATCCAGACTATAAAAAACTAATACCAACCAAGTTTTCAAATAAAGCTAGTATTAACCGTAACCAATTAGTTTCAGTTACTAAAGTTGCAGGTTTGTTCTCTAGAGAAAATTCGGGTAGTATTACTATTAAAGCATCCGAAGAGGCTGAAGTTTTAGAGGTTGAATCTATTGCATCACAAGTTGGTGAAAATAAAGCAGAGATTAAAGGAAATATTAGTGGTAGTGGTAGCATAACTCTAAACTCAAGATATTTATTAGATGGCTTACAGGCAATGAATGGTCAAGAAATAGATTTTAAATTTAATGAAAAGCTTGACCCGATCGTTATTTTAGACAAACAAGACGATAGTTATGTTTATGTTGTAATGCCTCTCAAGAGTTAAAAATAGTATAGTTATAACTATGGCTATTACTTCTGCTAGGTTGCAAAACTTTAGATCTCATATTGATAGTTCTTTTGAATTTGACGATGGTGTAAATATAATTGTAGGCCCAAATGCTAGCGGAAAAACTAACTTACTTGACGCACTTTGTTTTGTGGCTATAGGAACATCTTTAAAGAATACTAAAGATAAAACGGTAAATATTAGTACAAATAAAGAGTGGTCCAGAGTAGACATAATTGAGGACACTAATCAAACACGAACTTTAAAAATTCAACCGCCCCAACAAACAATAATTGATATTGAAGGTAAGATATACAAAAGATTACCATTAACTAAAAAAATTCCTATAGTGATGTTTGAACCTAACCAGCTTTACCAAATAACATCCTCGCCAGACCAACGCAGGAGCTTGCTAGACGATATTATTTCAAAAACCGAACATAGCTTTAACAAGCTGAAAAATGACTACCTAAGGACGCTTATACAAAGAAATAAGCTTTTAAAGCAACCAAACAGTATTATTAAACAACAGATTTTTGCGTGGGACATCAGGCTTTCTGAACTCGCGAGTTTATATGTTTCCAAAAGAGAGTTAATGATAGAAAAAATAAATCAAACCAGCAGTAATGTGTATAGTACTATTGCTAATAAAAATTACAATTTTAAACTTCGGTATAGTAGTAAACTGTCAACCAGCAATTACTCAACAGCTATGCTTTCAAAACTACAGCAAAACTTAGAAATAGATTGCTTGAGAGGTTTTACTGGAGTTGGCCCACACCGAGACGATATTGTGTTGCTGATTAACAATCAAGATATAAGAAATATCGCTTCTAGAGGAGAAGCCAGGAGTGTTTTACTTACCTTAAAAATTATAGAAGCTAATTTGCTGGAAGAACTTTATGGTACTAAACCTATTTTTTTACTAGACGATGTTTTTGGGGAACTAGATGGAATTAGGCGCAAAAGTTTAATCGAGTTTATTGACGGTGGCCAAACTTTTATAACCACAACAGATGCCGACATCATAAACCACAGGTTTATGTCTTTAGCCAATATAATTTCTTTAGTTTAATAGTCTTGGTCGAATAAATTAACTTTTTCTGGAGCAATACTCGTATTTTTTAAGTTTTCATCTGAAGGCGTAAAATTATAGTTTATGTCTTTTGAAGGGTCTACTCCTTGATCAGCTATCCATTTTAGAGCGTCTTGCCTAGCTTGATTAACCTCAGCAATATATGACTGATTGTCTTGGTTTCTTGTTTGAATTACTATAGTTTCTATTTGTACGATGTAATTAGATTTTTTTTCTTTCCAATTATCTTTGGTTCCTAAAAGATCTATAATTCCTGAAGACTCTTGATTATATTTTGGTTCAGGCTGTTTGTTTAAGACATAACTAATCCTATAACTAAAATCTTTTTTATAAGGAAGTTTTTCAAGTAAAGGGTTACCAGACTCCTCCAAGCGACCATATTTAGACAAAACTTCTTTTTGAAGTTTGTCATAATCATTATTTTTTAAAACTTTAAAACTCAAATTAATTGTACCTAAGTTTTTGCCCGATTTAGTTTCATATCCCTTGAATTCAGCCTTATAATCAGTGTCTACTAAAAAACTATTATCGTGATCTGGCCAAAAAATAATATAATTGTCGATTATTTGTAAATTTCCTGCGGCTGATGGTGTTATTTTATATGAACCACTACCTTTTTTAACAGGTGAGTTACTTTTTATTACTATTGGTCCAGCAATATTGTTGGTTTTTATTGGTGAAATTTTAATACCACGACTATTTTTTACAAATAAAAATAATATAATTAGTATAAATGCGCTAAGCACCAAACTTAGTGTTAAAAATATTTTTTTACTTTTGTCTGACATATTTAATTCTCCTTACGATTTAAATGATACATGTATGTGGTGGTAGTGCTGATTCATTGTGCCTAAACTATAAAGAGTATCACATTCACCAACAACACCTTTATCAATACATTTATAACCAACAGGTGGATATTGCCAAATTAATTCATCTATTTGCAGAACGTCTCTATTGTCAAACAAAAACTTATATAAAGTATCCCCCTCTGTTTTATGAAGGGCTGCTCCATAGCTGTTGTTGCCATAATATCCAATATCAATAGCCCTGCCAGCGTTATGTAAACTGCTCATACCGCTCGTACACCCACCGTGATCAGTAGCCAAGGCATTTATTGGCAATTCAACTGGTGAATTTTGAGCGATTGTTGCAAATGAAGATAATGTTGTATCAGTAAGACAGCTTGCAACATCTGCTTTTTGGCTTGTTCCAGAGCCATAATTTCCCCACTTGATTTTAGAACTTGAAAGAATAATATTTCTGGCATTTGTAGGATTGGTAGTGGTTAGTGACCCAATTGAGTTTCCCGTGCTTGGGCAACCACTATTCATAGTTGTTGTATTGTTATTATTGCTCGGTTGTCCGGGCATTCTTGGATCACTATAGTGTTTATGGCCACCTTTAGTGAAATTCGATGACAAAAGCATAAATACATTTTTCATGTACTCCTCTGTTTCTTCTGGGGCAACCGTAAGTGGAGAATTAGGGTTAGTTTTTTGTTGTAAATTACCACCACCCCAGTTGTAAGCAGCCGAAAAATATAATAGAGTGTTTGGAACAAAAGGCTTGTTTATATCACCAAGTGGGGTTGCTTGAGTTGTGCCAGTAGCTGCAAGTTTTGCTGCAGCAAAAGCCGCATCTTCAAAGTTTTGAATGTCTGTTATGCCATCGCCATTCCCGTCGTCTTTGTATTGACTCCATGTGGCAGGCATAAACTGAAAAGGACCACTTGCGCCCACGCCAGACGAATTCCAGTTTGAATTAATCGGTTTCCAGACATTGCCTTGTTCAGATAAAAATAGTGCAGCAATAAAGTTGGGGTTTACTGAATATTTTGACGCAGCTCGTTCAATTATTGCTTTGTGTGGCTCTGGAATATTGTCTGAGGCGGTCATGGATATTGGCCCAGTAACTGCTGTAATTGTTCCGCCAACACTACACTGACAATTATTGCCAGCTTCTGTATTTGTGCTTAACGCAGAGAAGCTTGTTACGCTGTTGACCACTAAATCAGATAATTTATTCTTACCGTTTTCGTTAGGGTGTAGCCCATCTGAGAATACGCCACCAACATCAGTTGTTGGAGAGGTGTTCGGGTCACCATTTGGATTAACGATGTTGAACCAATCTATTACTTGAAAATTGTTGGCTTGAGATAAGTTTGTTAGATCTCTGTTAAAGGCTCCCAGATTAGTTAATTCGCTACGCGAAGAAGCAGTATTAATCCACCAAATTCTTGCATTATTATTTTTAGATCTAATTGTAGACAATATTTCTGGAATTGGATTGTTTGCAATACCACCATTTGTACCAAGAGCAACCACAATTGCATCTGCGGCAAAGATTTTTGCAGAATCTTCTTCAACAGCATCTTTTCCGGCAGACAAACTACCGCCCGTTGTCGGGGTTCCTAAACCACCACCTTTCCACGATCGCGAGACAGCACCATTAATAGAAATTTCGGTTGCGCCTTTTGCGCTAAACTTTTGTCTGTATAGGCTTTCTGTGCCTACCGTAATAGAATCGCCAATAATATAGATATTTTTTACATCAGTAGTAGTTTGTGTTGGGTCACAAGTTCCTGTTTCGTGATCAAAATAATCAATACCGCCATCGAATATTTTCTTTTGTTCAGGCGTTAATGCCAGAACTGTATTTGTAAAACCAAAAAGAATAACTACTAGCATAATTGATATTCTAAAGACTTTTTTAAACATATATTATCCTAAGTCCCATCCACCGACCAATGCCAAGCTTCACTCGGTAGATTTTTTAAGCCATATTTACTAGCATTTGCTTGCAACCAACTATAACCTGACGCGCCTTTATTTAATATTGATCCGTTTTGACTAAAGTCAATTGCTAAGCCCATTTGATGATTTGAATAACCAGGTCGGGCGGTTGGCGTACCACAGCTACTAGAGGGCGCGTTATATACGTCTGGGCAATTATTTTGTGTTCGAAGGATTATTTGGCTTTGCATAGATCTAAAGCCACCTCCACTAAAGTTAATGCCAGCGTTTTTTGCGTCTTGAATTAACTTCTCTATATTTTCTGCTATCTGGGCGTTTACTGTTATATTTCCGTTTCCAACCGTACATAATCGAATTTTATAAAGCTTATTTGATTCATAACCATCGCCTACGCCTGCATCTGTACCAACATTACAAGTTAAATTAGAAGTATCACCAACAATAATATTGTTTTGCCCTAGCCCTCCCGCATCATTTGTCTTTTGCGCTGCAGCGTTCCCAATGTCTAAGTCTGCACAAGATTCTTCATCTACTCCTGTATAACAAGTAGCCGTAGCCATTAAAACAGAGTCTGCTAAATACATTCTATAGCGTAAAAAATCTTGATCTTTGTTATTTGAGCCACACTTATTTTTAATTTTTTCTAGGTCAACATAGCTTTTAGCTTCAGTAGTTTTAAATTTCCCTGTTGCTGGATCGATAGTTGTACCAAAACATTCTCCATATTCTTCGTTTAGCTCAGGCAGTTTGTTATGTATTTCTTTTTCGTTTTCGTAAGGATTGTCAACAAGTTCACTGTCTCTTTCCTCAACACTAAACCCGAACTGGTCTACTCCGTAATCATATGGAGTGGTTTGGGCAAATGTTTTTGGGTTAAGGCTAGAAATTGTTGAACCTAAATAGTTGAAAACTCTAAATGGGCTACTAACTACACTGTTAGCCATAACTTGAGTGTCTTGTAATTTTCTATTGTCAATCAAAGTTTTAGAGATTAATGAATGAGGGTCTTTAATATCAAACATTCTGGCATAAACTGGTTTGTTTTGGTACTCTTCTTTAATTTTGGCGTTGTTTTCATTAATTAGCGCAAGTCTCTCGGCAGATGTAAGCGCTCGTCCACCTAGCGCCATCATTGCGTTATTGTTAGCCAAAAATTTACCGGAATCTGCCACAGCCCCAAACTCACCACCTTTTAGAGAGTTTAAGTCAACTATTTGACCAGCAAAGAACTTTACTATATCATCACCAAATTGCTGACCCAATACCGCACCGCCTGCCGTTGTGACTGCAGTAAATGCTAATGAACCACCACCTGAAAGTATTGCCATACCCAGATCAGTCGCGGCTAATATTGCTTGACCTATACCAGTATTTAATGCGCTACAAGTACTCCCCAGACGAGCCCCATTAACAATATTATCTACATATTGAAAAAAGAGTGGTTTATTTCTGCCGGGCTTAGCACTGCTTGGTATCGGTACGCCTGTGTCTGGATTTCCAAGATTATATTGAATGCTTTCAGCGTCCATAAAGTCGGTTTTGCCAACTTCGTCGTAATATTGATCTACTATTGGAGCTAGATCCATCATTGTTAAATCTTCACCACTCATAATTTGACTAGCTACAGATGTTACTGTGGATGAAGCTAATCTAATTGAAGGTAAAACTACATTAGATTCTTGGAGTTGAGCGACTCCATCTCCAAGTCCATGCAAACCACATAAAAGACCAGTAAAAGCCAATATTCCCGCTGGAGCTTTGAGCTTGGCTTGAATGCCACTAAATTTCTCTTTTAGAGGGATATTTTTAGCCTTTAGTTCTGCTTCCATATTTTCAGTAGCACCGGCTATATCATCTGCAGCTACAGGTTGGCCAGTATCTGGGTCTGTTGGGTTTTTAGTTTTTATATCTGTGTCTACTTCTCCGTTCTTAATCTTTTCATTTATGTCCTCTTTGGATTTGTTTCTCCACTCGTCATATTTTAACCATAGTTTTTCATCCCACTTTGCTTTAAGTCTTTCAATTGGATGAAACATAGAAGGCAGTCCCGCTCGTTTTTTTAGTAAGCGTTTAGCCATAGCTTGACTTATTTTGCTCCTAAAACCGGTTGCTTCTACAGCATCTCCCACAAGAACTCTTCTGCCTGTCATATCTGCTATATCATTAGAATTTGTTGCTAATTCTAGTTTTGCATGACCCGTCTCGGGGTCTACTTGCGGCCTTACGCCATGCCTTTCTTCTATTTTATCTAGTAATCTCTTGCCCCCATCACTGTTTGGGTCGATAGTTATTGTGGCTAGAGTGCCGTGAGTGTCGTAATCAAACTGAATACCATTTTTAGCTAAACCTTTTTCATAATGAAGAGCTAATTTATTTCCCGAATAACTAAGCCTGAGGTCTTCTGACCCTGTGCTTGCTGCAAGCCCAGTAAGTTTTTTTGCATACCTATAAAGTTTAGAAATTCTACGCGAGCTAAATTCAGAACTACTTCCATCATGAAACTGGTTTAGTAGCATTGCGTAATGGATAATACGAAGTGGTCCACTTAAAAACACTGAAAGCCCTATACCAATACCAAGTAACAGACCAGATCCAGCACCACCAACTGCTAGGCGCCGACCATTTATTTTACCTTTTTTGTTTTTTTTACCTTTAACATTATTATTCCATTCGGAGTCATCGTCTTCGGACGAGTCGTCGCTATGGCCACCATCTTCGTTGGGTAAAGATTCTTGCTCAGATTTAGTTGCTTTGTCAGGGTTGGTGTTGCGGTCTTCATCATCACGTGCTTCTTGGTTGTAAAGATTATCTAAATCATCTGCCTCAGCTTCTCTTCGTTCTGGATGCACTCCTAAATCGTCGTGTCCACCATCTTTAATTCCTTCTGGTCTAATAGCTTTTCTTTGGTCTTCTTTTAATGACATAAGCAGTTTAAATTACTTACTCCATTGTAGCATAAGGGTCTTGAGGTTGATTATTCAAATCTACTTCTCCCTGATTTTGAGTTAAATCACCGTGCTCATAAGCAACTCTGGTTTCTTCTTGTTTTAATTGGCTGGGGTTAGTGTTAATTAACTGGGCTTCGGTTGGGCTTGGCACAATTTGAATATGGACATGGTTTTGGCCAGCAAAGAATAGGCCTTGCCCAACTGGGAATTGGCTGAGTCTTTTGCGTTCTTCACTGGTAAGCTTGAACACATCTGCCAGCACATCTACAGCAGAAGGTGATTGTTTAAGTAAAATTTGAAGTGATGAGTTTGCTACAATTGCTCGCCCCATTCTTGAACCCATAAAATCTTCAACATCTTGAGAGATGGTAGTAATACCTAAATTGTATTTTCGGGCTCGTTTTGCCAAGCTAAATAAAAAGTTAGCCGAATCTTCATATTTCATTAGTTGCCAAGCCTCATCTACAATCATTAACCGGCGTTTTTTATCGGCCTTAGTGCGATTCCAGATGAAATTGAGCACAATATACATCGCCACAGGCCGAAGCTCGTCTTCTAGATCGCGAACATTAAATACAACCATCTGGTTGTTGATATCTATATTAGACTGTTGAGAAAAAATTCCTGCAAAAGTACCACTAGTATATTTACGAAGTCTTTGAGCAAGTTGAGGACCCGTACTGCCCATATGAAGCAAAGTATCATAAAGATCGCTAATGATTGGCGGTGGTGAGTTATGGGTTAGAGGGTCATTGGTAATGCCGGCTTTAGCATATGTTTCTATAAGGGCAGCGTCTAAGTCGGCTTCTTCAACGGGTGTAAGAGCTGGAGCCATCATTGTGCCACCGGATTGTATTTGAGCTTGAGCTCCACCCATCATCAATCGTAGTAGACCATGTAGTGTAATCAGGTTGCTTCTAAGGGCACTATCTGCTTCCTCTGTGTCTACCACTTTTGGTAAATCAAAGGGGTTTATTCTGGTGTTTGAGTTTAGACTCAGTCTAACATAAGCTCCACCTACTGCTTCGGCCATTTTTTGATATTCGTTTTCAGGGTCTATTATGACAATTTCTGTGCCAAACATCATACTTCTTAAAGCCTCAAGCTTAACCGTAAAAGATTTTCCAGCACCAGATTTTGCAAAGACAACCGAATTACCGTTTTCTAAACTAAACCTGTCAAAAATAACTAAACCAGAATTGTGCATATTGATTCCATATAAAATACCATTATCTTGAGTGAGGTCGGCACTTGTGAATGGAAAAGTAGTACTGAGGGCACCAGTACTCATATTGCGTTTAATTTGTAATTGGTCGGTAAATTGTGGTACGGTACTGCTCAAACCTTGCTCTTGCTGAGAAGTAGCAACTTTTGAATAGATTAACTGTTGGCCAAGTAAAGATTCAATTTTATGAGTTACAAATTCTAGCTCATCTAAATTACCGGCATAAATTGTAAAATAAAAACCAAACCTAAAGAACCTTTCTTCACCAACTTGTAGTTTGTCTCGCATTTCTTCGGCATCTAAAATAGCTACTTGTTTGGAAGGGTCTCTTACTCTTCCTTTTTCAGCGTCAATCTGAAGACCGGCTTCTAATTGGCTTACTTTTTTACGCAAGTTTTCTAATATTACCTGGCTTTCAACCGGGTATATAAACATAGATATATCAATAACTTCGTCAACATTAATTAAGCTACTTAACCAACCTGTAAATACTTGCCTAGGATAACCAAACACATAAAATGTTCTAGCAAACCGTGTTCCTATTTGAAAATACGAAGAAAAAAGCTCTAAGGAACTAGGCGCAATAAAGTCTCGTAAGGCGGTAATTCCTTTTTGAAAAGCAACATTTACTTCGGCCTGCTCTTGAGCTGATTGTTGTTGCGCAATTGCCACTGGGTCTAACGCCTGTTTTTTATTGCCAAAGGCCATTTTACTGTAGCTCCCTATTTAAGTTAGGTTGGTAAGCTTCGCCCGAACCTTTTGTAATAACTGGCGCACTTAAATCATCAAAGTTTTTAAGTTGCTGGCGAGTGGCTGTATCTGGGTTGTAGGTATCGTAGTAAAGCTCAATTAACTCTTGGGTGTCTAGGGGAACACCCCTTACGCCACATTGTTGTAACCCAGCAAGCACAGCCTGAATGCGGTTTCTGAGCTCATCTTTAGCTCCTTCTAAGTCTTGTTCATTTATAACAACATGTTGTTCTTTGTTATTAAACATTCCTACAATTCCTGTAAAGAAGTTTTTGCTCTGAGTAATAGCTTGTTTAACATCAGCTTTAGCATAATAGGGTATGACCATATAAAAGCGTTTTTCCATTATATTAGTTTGCATAGATAAATCGGTAATAAAGCCTAAATAATCTTCCATTAGCATTGCTAGTAACATATTGTCGTGTTCGCTTCTGATTTTATCGAGCCGTTCAATATAGGGTCGTATATCTATTCGCTCAGATCTAATAAAAATTTGTACATCAAAATAGAGCGAGTTCAAAAATCCCTGGTAACCTCCTTCAACAGCTTCTCTTTCTTGGGGGCTCATGAGGTCAAAGTTTATAGATTTAAGCATAACAATAGATCTAAAAGAGCCATCGTTCATGATTACAATACCATCTCTAATTTCGGCAATTTGTAAGGTGTTTTGGGTGCTATTTGGGTTTGTGGAGTTGGGTGTTTGTGGTGGTGGTGCTTGAGTTGCTTGAGCGGGGTTAATTTGACCATTTTGACCATTCATTGGCATGCCAGCTTGAGGATAGGCGGGAGCACCAGGATTAGCTGGATATTGTATTGGTGCTTGTGATTGATTTTGGTCTGGATACATTAACTAATTTTTACCCACCCTAACTAAATGGCTGTTATTTAATGAAGCGAAATAACAACTTCGTCTTCCTCTTGGCGTTTTTTGAGTCGTTGTGCTTCATTAGCAACTGTTCTAACCGAGAGACCCTCGCTGTTATTAACAAGGTTAAGTATAGCAGGGTTGGCTTTGGCTGTCACATTATTTGGCTTTGGTTTTTCAGGTTTTTTAGGTGTGGCTCCAGGAACCTCTAAAACTTTCATATGGTGCTCGGTATTTGCAATTTGCTGTGCTTGTTTATTAATTTCGTTAAGAGCAGATTCTTCATTTACTTTGCCTACCTGAAATGGCAAACGAGATTTTCTGCGAACTTCATCGGCATATTTTTTAATATTTTCATCTATTACTTGACGGTGTTCTTTGGCAGAAACATCAATAAGTTCTTCCATTGCTTGAGCTCGTGGGCTAGATTCTGGATCAAGAATATCTGGAGTTGGCTCAACAGCAATTGCAGATTGGTCTTGGGTAGAAATGTCAAACAAACGGTCTTCGCTGGTGTTGCTTGTTGCATAAAGGTTGGTGGCATTTTTTATTGCCCACCCTCTTGTATCTAGGGTAGAAGAAAGAGTTTTTAACCTGCTTTTAACTTCGTCTGAGCTGAAACCTTTAGTAAGCTGTTTTTCAACTTTTTTTGGAGCAGTGATTGTAACCAATTGTTTTAAACCAGATTGATCCCAAATACGAATTCGAGGTTTTAGAAAAAATCTAATTTTAGCAAGAAGCCAAATTTCAGAAGATTGTTGATCGCCAATTGGAGCAGATAGCAAGCCAAAAAATAATGCTGGTGGCAAAAAAATAAAACCACCATACCAGGCGCTTGAAGTAAACATTTTGAAAGAGAGAAACCCTAAGCCTACAGTAATAGCCAGGTATATAAACTGGCGTAAGCTAAACGGCCCAAGTAGTTTATCTTCTGCCTCTATATCTTGAATTACTTTATACTGCGCCATTTACAACCATTATACAATAACCATTAAAATCTAAAAAAAGTTGATTACATATAATGTTGGAAGTATATTTTTTACTTTTTAGAGGACAGTCCTCTAAAAAAATCAGAGAACAGTTTTCTTAGACCCTTTAATACCAAAATTATCTCAGCATTATTTGCTACTGCCGTGCATCAATAGTTTTATAACGGCTATCTAGCAGTTGCTTGTCTGCTGTTAAAAGTACTAAACCTTCGGCCTTTGCTTGAGCTATTAACAAAGCATCAAACGGGTCTTTGTGGTGCAGATTAATATGTTTAAGTGCAATAATGTGATTTGGACGACAAAGTAACAGCGGAAATTCCATGGCCTTGATACCTTCTAATAGCTCTTCGGTTGAAAATCGTAATTTACCTAATTTATGCTTAATGGCTAGCTCCCAAAGAGTAATAATTGACACGCCTACATATTCAGCAGTTTGTATTGCTTGTTCTGTGGATTTTGTGATATTTTGCGGTTTATATAGTAGCCACAAAAAAATATGTGAATCTACCAATAGTTTATTCATAAAGAAAGAGGTTTATTAATGGCGTCTTCAAAGTTTTGGACAATTTCTGGGTCTGAGTTAATAATATCAGCATCTTTAAAATCACCAGGTTTGTATTTATGAGCAAAAACACCAATTTTAATAGGTTTTTTTTTGGGTACAGCGGTGATAATTGCTTGAGGTTGTCCGTAGGCACCTATATAAATCGTTTTACCAGCTGTTGCCAGCTTAATTAGCTTACTGAGGTTTGTCTTAGCTTCGTGTATAGGAATAACATCTTTCATGGTTTTATACTATCAAACTATATTAGCTTAGTCAAGACTTAGCTAGCTATAAATTATTTAAGAATCAATTTTAAAAAAGCTTTCTAAATATTTAAAAATATTATTAAAGTTAAAATATTCTTATTTAATTTCGGCACATAAACAACAGTTTATCTTCTGCTTCTATATCTTGAATTACTTTATACTGTGCCA
>CAZRVM010000018.1:4873-16859 GCA_964603625.1 uncultured Candidatus Saccharibacteria bacterium | reverse complement strand
TCAAAGCTATAATTCTTTTTTTGAACATTAACACTTACCGTCCCAATTTTCGCCTGTTCACCAAGACCTGCGTGTTGAATTTTAACAGCTTCGGCAATATCTAAATCTGTTTTAAGGCCAATAGCTAAATCATTGGTTAAATACATACTACCCACAGGAATAACGCCAACATATTGTATTTCACCATCTTCTACGATTACTAAATTTGTTGTACTAGCACCAATATCAATTAAAAGCGTTCCAGATTCTTTCTGCTGACGACTTAATACGGCTTCGGCACTGGCAATGCTCGAGACTGTATATCTAGTAGGATTTATCTTTGACTTTTCTAAAACTATATCTAAGTTCTTTAAATTAGAACTAAGTGCCGTTACGATATGAGTATCAACTTCTAGTCTAATGCCTTGCATACCAATTGGATCTTTAATATTGTCCTGTCCGTCTATTCTATAATTTTTAGCGAATACCTGAATAATTTCTCTATTGGGCGGTAACTTAATGATTGTAGCTGCCTCTTCAACGCGTAATCTATCAGATTCAGTAATCTCTTTGTTGGCAGTACTAATTGCTATAACCCCTCTAGAGTTCATACCTGAAATATGCATACCGTTTATATTAATAGTAGCTTGATTAATCTGAACACCAGAAACTTGTTCTGCATGCTTTACGGCGTTAATGACCGCCTCTACCACATCATCAATATGAGCAATAACCCCTTTACGCATCCCCAAATTAGGTGATGACCCCTGTCCAATAACAGAGATTTTAGAATCATCTTGTTGATCAAAAATACCAACAACACACCTAATCGTGCTGGTACCTATATCTAGTCCCACATAATGTGAGTTCTGTTCGCGCATAGGCATAGTATATCGCTTATCCTCCAATTACTTCAAGTAATTAATTTTTTTATTCAACTCACCTTGTTAATATTTCATAGCCATTGTCTTGAACAAGAATGGTATCTTCAAAATGTGCCGACAAACTACCTTCCGTTGACGACACTGTCCAACCATCTTTTTCCGTATATACTGACTCACTGCCCAAAATAGCCATAGGTTCAATTGCAATTGTCATTCCAGACTTCAACACAAAGCCCGTTCCAGCCTCACCGTAATTTGGTATATCAGGACTTTCATGGAGATGATGTCCAACTCCATGCCCAACATAATCTCGAACTATACCTAACTTAGCCTTATTTAGTATTGCTTCAATTTTCGAAGAGACAGTACCAACCTTCGTTGAATTTTTAACTACAGTAATTCCTGCTAAAAGTGCATTTTCGGTTTCTCTAATAAGAAGTTGTTTTTCTGAATTTGTATTACCTACAACATAAGTTCTTGCTGCATCAGTAATCATACCCTTATAATTGACTCCAAAATCTATACTCACAATATCACCAGATCTTATAATTTTAGAGTTACTTGGTATGCCATGAATCACTTGCTCATTAACCGAAACACACATCACATGTGGAAACCCATAGTAATTCAAAAATACTGGTTTTGCGTCCTCATACATGCTTAATCTTTGATTTGCTCTATCGGCTAAGTCTTTTGTTGAGTCACCTGGTTTGGTACTTTTAATCACAAACTCATTAATTTCCTTCAGGATTTCGCCACTTCTTCTCATAAACTCGATTTCCTGGTTCGTTTTAATTTGGGTTTGCATAAATTATTTATTCTTATTTTAGAATCTTCCGGATATCAGCCTGGACTTTATCGACTGGTTGCTCTGCATTAATGTCATGAACTGTTATGTTTGCATTTTTGAAATGCTCTATAATTGGCAAAATTTTATTATTGTATTCGTCAATTCTTTCTTTAATAGCTTTTTTAGTGTCGTCTTGCCTACCACGTTTCAAAAGTCGTTTACTAACTAATGATTCAGTTGCAACCAAATTAATCACTGCATTAATTTTTAACTGTCCGTGCTTGACTTGACTTAAAAGCCAATCTGCTTGGGCTGCCGTTCTGGGAAAGCCATCTAAAATAAAGTCGTGTTTAGTATCTATTACATTAAAAATTCTTTGTACTAAAGCAATTATTTCTTTATCTTCTAAAAGTTTACCCGCTAGCATATCTTTGCGTCTTTCTCCGGCAATCAACATTCGTAAAAATTCACCAGTAGACAACCAAGGCAACCCTAAATAATCTGCTAATAATTTACCTTGCACACTTTTTCCAGAACCAGCCACTCCAGTAAAAATTATCATATACTTTTAATATTTCCAATTAGGCCAAAGCCTGCTTTACTAATTTCGCAATCTGAGCTCCATCAGCTCTATTATTACTCAATATTTTTACTTGACCAATTATTTGACCCAAATTTTTTTGATCTTTACCAATTTTAGAAACTGCTTGCTCTACCAAACTTGCAACCTCTGCATCTGTCATAGATTCTGGCAAATATATTTCTATAAACTTAATTTCAGTTAGCTCTTTTTCGGCGCGTGAATCTTCACCAACTTTTTTGTACAATTCTGCTGCTTCTTGCCTTTTCTTTACCTCTTTTTTTAAGCAAGCCATGATTGCCTCATCTGATAAACCTATATCACGCTTATTTTGTGCAATCTCTTCATTTAAAATTACACTTTTTATCACCCGCAATGTTTCAGATTTTAACTTATCTCCACCCAATAAGGCTTCTTTTAAGTCTTGGTCTAGGGATTGTTTTATACTCATTAACGCTGAGCAGACCTTGAGTAGCTACTGCCTTTCTGGTTCTTTCGTTCATTACGAATAATCGCTTGCTTTCGTCTCTCTCGCTTACTAATTGGTTTTTCAAAATATTGATTCTGCTTAACTACAGCTAGCACACCAGATTGATGTACTTTACGAGAAAATCTTCTTAATAAATTTTCGGTTGACTCTTTTGCGTCTTTTCTTATTACTTGAATCATATGGAAATTATTTTACACTAACAGATTAATTTTAGCAAATAAAACTTATTTTAGTTGCTTACGAGTTACTGATGAAGCCCTTTGCGATTTTAAAACTATATTTTGAAGCTCTTTAAATATAATAAAATTTTTATTTGTACTATAAGATTTTGTATTGCCCTGTCTCTCAGAAATTAAAAAGCCAATTTTCTCAAGTTTCTTCAACTCTCTTTGAATATTGCCGGCATCTTCTTTAATAAGCTTTGCCAAACCCCTAACATGAGTTTTAAAGTCGGGATACTTAGCATAAACCACAACAATCTTGCGCCTAACTCGTGATGTAATAAATGTATCTAACATAACTCTACCTATTGTTAATCGCTCAACAACTTTATTCTAGTATAAACTTAAATTATAGATTTACAAGTATTTATATAAAATCTTCTATAATATATGTTATGTACTGCTATGAAATTTGGGTAAGAAGTAATAAATACCACAATAAATTACCTCTGTCCTATACATCAATGTCTATGCTAGAACCAGGAACTATAGTTAAAGTTGATCTTAGAAACACCGAAACGCTTGGGATTGTTCGCAGGCAAGCTGTGGCTCCAAAAGGAATCTCAATGAAGCCAATTATAGGCATTCTGTCTGATAACAAATCTCAAATAATACCAAAAGAAATCCTGATGCTATTTAGTTGGTTTTTACAATATTACCCTGCTGGAAGTGGTGTGATTTGCCAGATGATTTTGCCTTCTAGGTGGACAAAACCAGACGAAAACAGTCTGATAATTGCAAGTAACACTAAGAACAAATTATTAGTGATGCCCCCAAAATTAACTAAAGAACAAACTAGAGCGCTAAGTGAAATTGAGAATAACTCTGGCAGTTTTCTGCTACATGGCGAAACTGGGTCTGGTAAAACTAGAGTTTACTTAGAGTTAATTAAAAAAAATCTTGAAAAAAATAAGTCTTGCTTAATATTAGTGCCAGAGATAGGGCTAATTGCTCATTTATATGAACAACTTTCACGCTACCTAAATCCAAATATCATAAAGTCATTTCATTCGAATTTAACTTCTAAACAACACAATCAAATATGGTTTGAAATTCTACAATCAACTTCACCACTTGTTATAATTGGCCCACGTTCAGCACTATTTTTGCCTTTAAAAAATATCGGCCTAGTTGTTGTTGATGAATGTCATGATGATGGCTACAATCAAACCAATACACCAATCTATAGTGGTTTACGAGTTGCCTCTAAATTGGCTGTGCTTCATAACTCCACATTAATTTTTGGCTCTGCTACGCCATCTATTACGGACTACTTTATTGCACAACAGAAGAATATCCCAATCATCCGAATAAAAGAGCTAGCCACTAAAGGAACTGTGTCTAAGGTTAAGAAAATAATTGTTAATAAACTTGATAGAACAGAATTTACTAGATCAAAAGTATTAAGCACGAGCCTTTTAGAACAAATTTCTAGTAGTTTAAAATTGAATCAACAAATACTGCTATTTTTAAACCGTCGCGGAAGTGCTAAAGTTGTTGCTTGTCGTAATTGCGGTTGGCAGGCTCTCTGTAAAAATTGTAATTTAAACCTAACCTTCCATGAAGATACTTACAGATTAACTTGTCATACTTGCGGATATAACACCAAACCACCGTCGTCGTGCCCAGACTGCAAAAATCCAGAAATAATTTTTTCTGGGCCTGGTACAAAAAGCATAGAAACTGAGATCAAAAAACTATACCCCAATGCAAGAGTGAACCGTTTCGATAGCGACAATTTAACTTCAGAAAAATTAACCACTAAATTAAAAACTATTACGAGTGGCGACATAGATATTATTATTGGAACACAAATATTAGTAAAAGGTTTTGATATTCCTAAACTAAGCCTAGTTGGCATAATTGATGCCGATACTAATATGTCTCTACCAGACTTTGCAACCGAAGAAACATCTTACCAACTTCTTAGCCAAGCTGTTGGTCGAGTTGGGCGAGGTCACACAACCGGAACTGTTGTTATACAAAGCCTCCAACCAAATAGCCAACTTCTTAGACAAGCTATTTCAAAAGACTGGGATAGCTTTTATGAGTCACAATTAAGCCAACGCCAACAATTCAACTTTCCACCATTTACTTTTCTGCTTAAACTAGAGTGTAGCCGAAAACAGCGCAACACTGTAATCAACGCCTCTAATAATTTGAAAAAACTATTACTCAACAATTACTCAAATAGCATTAAAATACTTGGCCCAGCACCTAGCTTTAAAGAAAAATACAAAAATACTTATACTTGGCAAATAATTGTTAAGTCAAGTAGAAGATCAATTTTGCTTAAAATAATTGATAACCTTCCTAGTGGTTGGCGATATTTTCTTGACCCATCTCATCTGTTATAAAAATCTAATCTAAGTTATACTAGACTAAATATGATTGATCAACTTATCACCCTGCCTAACAAACACCTACGCCAAAGGTCTCAAAAAGTTGGCATAGTTAATGCTAAGGTTCTAAAAATTATAGATGAAATGAAACAAACTACTATTGATTGGGAAAATAGCCGAGAGCACGAAGTAGGCGTAGCACTTGCAGCAATACAGATAGATGTAAAGTTAAGAATTATTATCATCCGAGAAGATACCGAAAATAAAGATAATCAAAATTTTATAACCTTCATCAACCCAGAAATAACAAAATTTGAAGGTGAATTAGAATATGATTTTGAAGGCTGTTTAAGCATTAAAGATGTTTATGGTAAAGTGCCTCGCTACTCAAAAGTACGTATCAAAGCAATAGATATTAATGGCAAAACTATTCGGGTTAAAGCTGAGGGATTTTTAGCCAGAATCTTTCAACACGAGATTGATCATACTAACGGTAAATTATTTATAGACCACATTAAAGATAATAAAGAAGCTTTTTATAAGCTAGAATCAAACGGTAAATTAGTAAGTTTAAATTATGAATCAGAAATCAGAAACAGTAGTATTCTTTGGTAGTGGCCCAGTTGGGGCGAAATGCCTAGAACTGCTAACCAAAAATTTTACAGTTGAGGCTGTAATAACAAAACCCAAATCACTTAATCACAAGGGTGATGTTCCAGTAATCTCAACCGCTAAGCAACTAAATGTTCCAACTTTTACAGTTTCAACAAAACAAGAGCTCAATAACCTAATGAGCGCCACCACCTTCCAGAGTAATTTAGCAATTCTTATTGATTTTGGAATTATTGTTACTTTAGAAGTCATAGAATATTTTAAATTAGGAATTATAAATAGCCACTTTTCTTTACTGCCTCGTTGGCGAGGAGCCGACCCTATTTCTTTTTCAATTCTAAATGGAGATAAAAAAACAGGTGTAAGCTTAATGCTTATAGATGAAGGATTAGATACAGGAAAACTAATTGCTCAAAAAAGCTTAAAATTAGATACTGCCACGACTACACCAGAACTTACACAATCATTAATCGCTCTAAGCGATCAACTTCTTCAAGATTATATCCCTAAGTATATTGTAGGCAAAATAAAACCCAAAGCCCAACCTCACCCAGAAAGAGCTACATATTCAAAAAAATTAGTTAAAACTGATGGAAAAATAGACTGGTCAAAACCTGCACAACAAATACAGCAACAAGTAAGGGCCTTCCTGGGGTGGCCCGGTAGCTACACCAACATCTTCAATAAAGATGTAATCCTCTTAGATGTTACAGATACTAGAAACAATAACTTTGGTGAAATTGGAGAAATACAAGTAAATAAAGCTCTTGGCACTCTAGAAGTTCAATGTGGCACTGGCACAATTTTTGTTAACAAGCTAAAACCAGCCAGTAAAAATGAGATGACTATAAAAAACTTCTTATCAGGTTATTATAAAAAAGATTAATTAACAACCGAAATTTAAGTTTATTTACTTGCTTCAAGTATCTGTGGAGCTGCTAATTTAACTTCTTGTTTCAATTTTTCAAGTTCACTTGCAACAACTTGTTTATAATCAGGAAAGTTAGTTTCCAGCCATTGCAATGAACTATTCTGTTTTTGTGCCTGAACTTCCTTAGTATCAGTTTGAGATGGCATTAATTGCTCGAACTCAGTAACTTGCAGTTCGGTCATTCTTTCAGCTAATTTTTTTCCAACCCTAAGTTCTAAGGTGTCATAAATATGTTTTAACATCATATTCTTTTCTTGGGGTGGTAGTTCACCCAAGCCTAAGTCTTGTAAAAATGCATTATCTAGTTTAAACATAATACCTCATAGTAATTTATATTGTATCAACCAAGCCTCTAGTTTAGCAAATTCCATATAAATACTACAATTAAAAATGATACTAGCACTATAATACCAGCCAGGAAACCCTGCTTGATTGCAGTGTGGTACTCTACTGGCCTAGAATTAGTTTTTCTTGTAATTGATTTTTCAATTTTCTTATTTTCTGAAACTTTTTGATTTATAAAACTAGTCTGTTGCTGTATTGCTTTAAGTGCAAACTTAGATTCTCTTTCGTCTACCTCTAATTTTTTAGATTGAACCTTAGCAGAACTTTGTTTTAACTTCTCTTGCTGACGATCTCTGTCTTGTTCAGATATATATTTACCTTCAAAATTACCTTGTTCCACAGCTTCATTATTCAAAGCTTTAGTATTCTCAATATTTTGAACTGTTTCATTTTCAGTTTTTTGCATCTTCTTACTATCTTTTTGTTCTAATTTTGTAATGCCTGGTCTATTCTTCTCTGTTTGTGGATTCTCTAAAGAGTTTTTAATATATGGCTCTATCGATTTTGGCGATTCATTGCCCCTATTATGAATTGAAGTATTCAACTCTCTTGACTTATCTTTAGTAGCAGGAACCGACTCATTTTGCTCTATTCTAAACCTTTTATACATTAATTCAGCCTGCTGTCTTGCCTGTTTATTTTTAAGCTCTGCAAGTTCAGACTTAGTTTTTTCTTCTAGATTGCGTGTTTTTTCGATTTGCTTTTTAATCTTTACTGCCTGTTCCTTCAGTTTAATATTATTTGATTTACTTAATTCTTCCGCAACTATTGATCCCAACAGAGGAGATCCCACTTCTTTTACTGTTCTTTGTTCAGTTTTACTATTGATACTCTCATTATTAATATGCCCACTATTGATTTCTACAGCTGGCGAGCTATCTAGCTCAATAGAATTATCAATACCAAAATCTACCTCACTTGTGCTTAGCTGATTTATTTGAGGCTCATCCGAGTTAATATTTTCCGTAGTATCTAAAATTTCATCTTCAGAATTATTATTTAAATTTACATCACTAACTTTATTTTCTATATCATCATTGATGTTTTCAATATCATTATTTATACTTCGACTATTCTCATTTTCATAATCATTATCATCTATGGTATGTTGACTATGATTTTCTGTTTTATTTTCCTTGCTCTGACCTATGACTTCATTATTTTGAAAAAAACCAATTTCTTCTATTTCAGGCATACCAATACCTAAACCAATTATTTTTTGGCCTGTTTCAGTCTTGCTATCTACAATCTCTTCCTTCTCTACACCTGCAAATCTACTAAACAGCAAACTGAGCGTTTTGCTTAGTTTACTACTCTCGCCAGATTCAATCTGATTTGAATCTTTAGCTTCAAACAGCTTAGCCCATAAGTCTTTTCTTTTTTTCTTTTTACTTCGTTTTTCTTTAGATTCATCTTTGAGGGATTCGTTGTTAGTATCCTCCTCATTTTGTTCCGTCTGATCAAAGAAAAATACAGGCTGATCTTCCATACGAAATTACCTATCTTAAAGCTTTCTTGCTACCTCAGAACGAGTATAGACATCAATTCTATCGCCCTCTTGCAATTCAAGTTTAGCGTTTACCTGCAGGTGAATCCCACACATTTCTCCTTCTAAAACTTCCTTAGTCTCAGTTGGGCCACGCTTTAAACCTACTACTGCAGCTTCTGCTAGTTTCTCTCCATCTCTAAAAATATTTGCAAGAGCTGGAACAACTAATTTACCTTTCGTAACTTCACCGCCAGCTATAATATCTTCTTTAGTAGTTTTAAAAACTCCTTTAACTACTAATCTACCAATTTCGTTTTCAATAATTTCTGGGCTCAATAAACTAGTCAACTCTTCTTTAACATCATCAATTAATTCATAAATTATCTTATATTGCCTGACGCTAATTTTACTTCTTAAAGTTGTAGATCGTAATCCACTCGGCAAATCCACATTAAAGCCATAAATAACAGCATTACTCGTAATTGCTAGCTGTAAATCATTATCTGTAATATTGCCAACTCCACTTCCAACAACTCTAACACTAACTTCCTCGTTCTCTAAAGTTTTTAAACTATCGATAACAGAGGTAAGTGAACCCTGTACATCTGCTTTAATAATCACATTAAATTCACTGGCTTTAATGTTACGATTTATCATCCTCAATAATTGACTACTTGTACTAACTATAGATTTATTATTACTTACCTGCTGTTTCTTAATAATTTCTACTTGCTTTTTCGCTTCTTTTTCATTTTTAACAACATTAAATTCATCTCCAAATTCTGGAAGGCTTCTAAGTCCGGTTAATAAAACTGGCGTAGATGGTCCAGCCTCACTGATGGTTTCACCAAGAGTTGACTCTAAGTTTCTAATTTTTCCGTATGTTGTACCTACTACTACAGTTGATCCGGCCTTTAATATTCCCGCTTCTACTAACGCAACCGCCACAGGCCCCCGACCCTTCTCCATATGAGATTCTATAATTAAACCTTTAGCTGGAACAGCTAAATCGGCCTTTATGTCTTCGATATCAGCTACTAATAACAATATATCTAATAAATCATCAATTCCTTGCCCCGTTTTGGCACTAACTTCAGCAACTGGAGTATCGCCACCTTGCCACTTATCTGTAACCAATTTAAGTTCTGCTAATTGACCTAAGACTAAATCTGGGTTAGCCGTTTCTTTATCTATCTTATTTAAAGCAACCACAATTTTAACCCCTGCTTTTCGAGCAAAGCGAATTGCTTCTTTTGTTTGAGGCTTTACACCGTCATCAGCCGCAACTACTAAAACAACCAAATCAGTAAGATGCGCTCCATGTTCTCTCAAAGACGCAAATGCTTCATGGCCTGGTGTGTCTAAAAATGTAATAGATCTATCACCGTGCTTAATTTGATACGCTGAGATATGTTGAGTTATACCTCCGGCTTCAACTTTGGTAGTTTTATCGCCTCCTTTAATGGCGTCCAATAAACTTGTTTTACCATGATCTACATGCCCCATCACAGCTACAACTGGTGGTCGTGATTGAGCATTCTCGCTAACATTTTTTTCTCGCTTATTACTAATAATTTTGTTGCTATCAGGCTTTTTTACAAGTTTAATATCTGGCAACTTAAGCTCATCTAAGATAATTTGAGCAGTTTCAAAATCGATTCGCTCATTCACGGTAATCATAATACCGTTTTTCATCAACTCGCCAATCAAATTTGTTACAGGTATCATTAGCCTGTTAGCAAGGTCGCCAACTGTAATCATATCTTCAATCTCTATATTTGCCTGTGGCATACTTGCTCCTTTCTACTAATGAATAATCTACATACTCTACTTAGATTTTGATTTAGGTTTACTAGCTTTTAGACTCAAAGCAATTTTTCGACTCTCGGTATCTATATCAATCACTTTAAACTGTTTAGTTTCATTTAGCTGAAACAACTTTTCTGGGTCAATACTTTCATCATTACCCATCTCGCTAACATGCACTAGGGCCTCAACGGCTGGACTAAGTTGAACAAAAGCACCAAATGGTGTGATGCGCGTTATTTTACCATCAACAGTACCGCCTTTTGAAAATGACTTAACCTCTTTAAGCCAAGGATCTTCAACAGTTTGTTTGAGGCTCAAACTTAGCCTATCTTTATCAATGCCAATGATTTTTACATCAACTGTTTGCCCAACTTTAATGTATTCTTTAGGATTTTCCACACGCTCCCAAGATATTTCAGAGATGTGAATCAACCCTTCAATACCATCAATATTAACAAAAGCACCAAAATCTATAACCCCCGTTACAACACCTTTAATAACATCGCCAAGCTTCATACTTGAAAAACGATTATTTAGTTCATCTCTAACCGCTTCTTTTTCAGAAACTATTAGTTTATTCTCTTTCTTGTTAGCATCTAGTACTCTTACTTTTATTGGCTTATTGGTAAGTGAATTAAGTTTCTGCAAGATTTTATCTTTATCAGCACCAGATACTCTTGGATAATGACCGGCAGCTAATTGGCTAACAGGCAAAAACCCTCTAATACCTTCTACATCAATTAACAATCCGCCACGATTAGCGTCATAAGGGTAAACATCTATAATCTCTTGACTTTCTTGTAAGCGCTTTAGATCGTCCCAACCCTTGTCTTTAGTGGCTTTTCGCATACTAAGTAGTGCATGACCATCCTCTAATTCTGGTTCGAGTATGCAAACTGTTATTTTTGCACCAAGTTCAATATTTTGCCCGCCACTAATTTCACGCCTTAGTACCACGCCAACACCATTAGCCCCAAGATCCACCCAAACTTCTTGTTTCTTTATATCGGAAATAGTGCCTTCTACCACATCTCCAGCGTTTAATTGTTTAATGTTGGACTGCTCAAGTAGCTCATCCATTGTTATGGTTTTAGACATTGTCAAAAAACCTCCTTATAATATATTTTCTTGCAGGTTAAATAATAACAATAGACATTAAAAACTTCCCTGAAAGATTAAGTTAATTATATCTGTAATTCCATTTTAAGTAAAGCTTTTTTGTTAATTTTTTAGGCCTACTTATATGCTAGAATAGATACATGGGTTTAGTTGAGGGTTGTTATGATATTGGCTATTGATATAGGTGGCACTAAAACTTTATTGGCAGTTTTCACTAATAATGGTCAGTTAAAAAAATCAATCAAATTAGCAACTCCTAAAGATTATTCAAAACTCATAAGTAGCCTAAAAGCTGCGATCATAAGATTTGAAGAATATGATTTTGATTACGCTTGCGTTGCAATACCCGGCAAAGTAAATCGCCAAAAAGGCATTGGTATTGCGTTTGGAAATTT
>CAZRVM010000018.1:0-4773 GCA_964603625.1 uncultured Candidatus Saccharibacteria bacterium | reverse complement strand
TCTGGAAGATCAATTAAAAAAACCTACGGCAAACTAGCTTCAGAAATTAATGACCGGAAAACTTGGAAAGAAATAAGTCATCGTTTTAGTATTGGTATTTCTAGCTTAATTGCTACGATTCAACCAGATGCAATAGTCATTGGTGGGAGCGTTGGTACCTACTTTCATAAATACCGTGCACCCTTAAAGAATGAACTAAAAAAATTAAGCACTCCCCTAACCCCTGTACCAGTAATATTACGAGCAACAAAACCCGAAGAAGCAGTTATTTATGGCTGTTACGAATTAGCAAAAGATAAGTACTATGAATCTTCTTAAAAGAGTTATCCAAGATTACCCAATGATTGATTTTCATTCTTGTGATAATTTTTGTTGGTCACCAAAGAAGCAACAAATTTGCTTTAACAAAAACTCACTTGCCAACAACAAGGGTAATTGGACTCTTTTACATGAACTTGGGCACGCAATTGCTGGGCACAATAATTATATTTATGATCTTGAGCTAATTGAGATAGAATCATCAGCTTGGACTATAGCTCAAGAACTCGCTGAAACTTACAATATTCAAATAGATCAAAACTACATCCAAAATTGTCTAGATAGTTACCGAGATTGGCTACATCTAAGAAGTACCTGCCCAAAATGCAATTTCTTGAATATACAGATAACTCCAATAATCTATCGTTGCATTAATTGCGAACATCACTGGCAAGTCTCTTCTTCAAAACTTTGTCGCCCTTATCGTTTAACTTATAAAAATAAAACAACACCCTTACCAGTTTGATAAGAGTGTTGCTAAAAAACTATTTAGACTATATTTTAATTCTTAAGCCTTTTTAGTTCTGCGGCTAATTCGACCGCCTTTTGCACCAGCAATTCTTGCTAATTCTCGATTAGCATAAAAACCACCTGTTGTGCCCTTTTTGCCACCTGTAGCACCAATTTTAGCGTAGAAATCTGCGCCATATTTTGCTTTGTTAGTTGCAGCAGCAGCCTTGCCGCCAGCCTTTGTTCCAGCCATTGTTTATAGCCTCCCATTAAATTAATTTATCCCCCACCATACCCAAAAAGAACAAAAAGAGCCCCTAAAAAAGGACCCTCTTCTTCTTTTGAATGTGCTTATGATAACACAACAAAATGCATAAGTCAATACTTTGTATTTTGGCTTATTTAGTTTTATTTAAAAACACTGCTGAACTTAAATTTCTTACCACTATTTTTAATATCTGACTCTATTTTCTGTTGCATATTTAAACATTAAATTTTTAAAGTCTAAGCCAATGAACCCCTTTTTTAGATTTTGATTTACTAACATAAAATGTTAAACTATAAGAGTTAAATCAAAAACAAAAACTAATAAAATGGCTCAAAACAGTCAGGACGAACCACCAAAAAATAAATTAGCTACCGTTAGTAAGCTAACTACTGTTATTCATAGTTTTAAAAACCTCAAATTTTATATAGTTTTTGTACCCATAACACTATGTCTTACATATTTAGTACTCTTACTACTGCCAAGAAATATAAATTTTTCTTATTCAAATAACTCATGTATTTCTCAACCAATTATTCTGCCTAATTTATATAAATCTTCTAGCCAAAATTATACTTACAGCACAGAGGGAAGTTTAAAGTTTAAAAATTTAAACTTATTTTCATCAAGAATATGTGTAATGCCCCAAACTACACCTTCAGAAAATTCAAAATATACTCTCAACTTAAAGCTATTTGGATACTTACCGGCCAAAAAGTTAACAATTCTTACTGACAAATACCCTACTGTTAATTACGTCAAGCTAAATAGCCCACTCTCACCTATTAGGCCAACCAATCTAGAATTAAGTAAGCCCGACAAGATATTCGCTTACAAAATCCATATTGGCAATCAAGCTACCGATTGCCAAATTAACAGTCAAAGCCTTTCTTGCCCAATCGAACAACTAAATCTAAAACCTGGCAGTACTAATCCAGCTTTGCTTAATCGTACCTTTAATAACCAGTTGGTTAGCACCCTTTACGAAGGTAATATAAAAACTCTCGACCCTATTGCTGTTACTGGTGGTAACGCAATTCAAGATAATACCATATTTGATAAACCCGAAGAACTAGAGCTAATCTTCAATAAACCTCTAGCTTCTGTTACAAATCTAAAATTACTTATTAAAAATGAAGATATTTATAACGAAGTTGCCCATACTTATGATATTTCAGATGCCAAACTCAAAATAAAACCTAACATTGCACTAGCTAGAAAAACTACATATAAAGTTTCTATAGATCAAGCAACATCCACAACCGACAATGTATTACCAGAAGCATATACCGCAGAATTCTATGTTTCTGGAGGACCAAAAGTTGTATCAAGTAATACAGGTACTTATAAATTTACCCCCAATAAAAACATATCTATAAATTTTGACCAAGAAATTAACTCAAAACAAGATTTAAAAAAGCTAATTACAATTAGTGGTCTAGAAAGCGATTATGTTTTAACAATATCTGGAAAATCAATAACATTAAATCCAAATTCTGATTTACCTTATTGTTCAAACATTACAATAAAGATAAACAACCAAATTCAAAATAAATATGAGATAAGTGGAGATTCAACATGGCAACATAATTTCAGGGCTGTTTGTGGACGAAGTTCAATAATAGGTACTAGAGTACAGGGGCGACCAATTACTGCTCATTGGTATGGCAAAGGCCCAAGTATGGTATTGTTCGTTGGTGGTATTCATGGAAACGAGAAGAGCTCTACGTCAACTTTAGAGTCTTGGCTAGACGAATTAGAAAAGAACGCCGACCGTATACCATCTAACCGTACAATTGTGGTAATCACCTCTGCAAACCCGGATGGATTTTCAGCAAACTCCAGATTCAATGCAAGCGGTGTTGACTTAAATCGAAATTTTCCGTCTTTAAATTGGAGCTCAACGGTTTCTGGGCCGGGCTACTCAAATTTAGTTAATGGTGGTGGAACTGCACCCCTATCTGAGCCAGAAACTACAACACTTGTAAATTTTGTTAATCAATACCGCCCAAGAGCTGTATTTAGCTTTCATGCTACTGCAAATTTAGTAAGCCCAAATTATGCTGGTGATTCAGAGGCATTAGCCCAACTTTATGCATCAAAAACACCCTATAGATTTGCAAACGGTAGTGAAACCGATCAAGCTCTTGGCTATTCAACTTCTGGAGATTTTGAATTTTGGTTGCGCGACATTGGCATTCCTAATGTAATAATAGAACAATCTACTTTAACCAAAGACGAAATAAACAAGAACCGTGATGCCTTATGGGTAATGGTTAGTTTATGATGTTTCGTTTTGAGCACTATTTATTATTAATTGGTTGCCAAAAACAAAGCTTATATCCGTCTAGGTCTTTAAGGATGAACTCTCTGTTACCCCACTCCCAGTTACGAGGTTTTGAAGTTGGTTTTAACCCAAGATTAATTTGACGATTATATTCTTGGTCAACATCAGTAACTTTCATGTAAATATATATTCCCTTGCCTTTTGCCCCAGATAAAGAATCACCGCTAAATTCATCTTCGTCACGCATATTAACTAGTGTAATTTTAAAATCCCCTAGCTGTATTTCCGAATAAGCATCGGTTGAAATTGTTGCTTTAAAACCAAGTTTTTTATAAAACTTCTCAGATATTTTGTTCTCTTGAACCCAAAGTAAGATATTAGTAAATTTCATATCTTCTATTTTGAAAGTATTCTAAAATACTTCCACCGTATTTTATACAACATATTTAAAACAAGTATCAAAGCTACTACCAAAAAATAACACTGTGTGAGTATTGTTGGAGGGCTAAACCATAACTTAGGTGCCGTATCTCAAAGCACCATAAAATAATATTGTAGTGATGCTAAAAAATTTTCGCATCTTTAGAAAATAGCACGATCTAGAATTTTGATGATGAAAGAAAAAGCCTCCCGTATAAGGAGGCTCTAACTATAATTCGGCACCGTGCTATTTTCCCAGGGCTTGATGACCCAAGTATTGTAACCGATAAAGGGCTTAACTGCTGTGTTCGACATGGTAACAGGTGTTTCCCCTTCTCTATGGGCACCGACCCTTGCTTATGTGCCACCAAGTCTGCCAACTAGCAAAAGCTAGTTGCACTACTTGGTTCTTGGCGAATCACAGCGTTAACCTTGCTCCGCTTTATCTTCATCGTACAATGAGTACGCTTCAGCTAAATGCTCGCAGGTTCCTTGCGATTCATCCAAGCACAAAACCAATAACTATAACCACAAAACAATGCGGTCGATGTCCAAAAACATATTTTGCATGGATAGATTGTTAACAAACACGGTATGTATTGTTGTGTGATACACACCAATAACTAGCCAAATGTCCATCGTAATTCCGTTCTTACTACTGTAAAAATTAGAATCATTACCATAAGAAACACAGCTGATTACAATGCGAAGCTCAGCCGAGAACCGCAAAAGAAACATATAAGAATATGTTGACTGCGGATCGCAGGCTAGAAACAAAGCAATGCAATTAGAAGCTTTTAGCCAAAGCTGGCTTGGCCAGTTTTGATAAAAGCAATGTGTTACTTATGGACATAAAAAGTCAATGCCTCTATTAGTACGCTTCGGCTCCATACATTACTGTACTTTCACCTTGCGCCTATCAACCTGATCGTCTTTCAGGGAGGTCATAGGGAAATCTAATCTTGAGACCGGCTTCGTGCTTAATATGCTTTCAGCGCTTATCCGTTCCGCACTTAGCTACCGGGCAATGCAG
>CAZRVM010000017.1:0-17075 GCA_964603625.1 uncultured Candidatus Saccharibacteria bacterium | reverse complement strand
AGAAAACCACTTTTTGATATTTAAATTTGGCTTTTTAATCATAATTATATTCTCTAGTTTAAGCTTTTAATTTTACTAGCTCAAGCATTATTTAAGAGTCAATCGGGTTGTTGTTTGCAGTATTAACCTATCTGTTTCATAATCCTATCTGTCTCTAATAGGATTCTAACGATGCGCTGGTAATGGTCTAGGTCGGAGTTGGTTAGTTTGTAGCCATTGCGATCTTTGAGCCACTTTTGGGCTGGCTGATAGCCGCCGATGTAGAATTCCCAGGCGAGCTGTGGCACACTGCCGAAGTATTGGGTGTCGTTGATATAGACGCGCCCAGACACGCTAGATATAGCGTCGCTGCCACCAGATGTAGCGTCTACGCTAGATGTGGTGTCTGGTACGAAGCATGGTTTTTCGACCACGCCACTGCCTGCTACTGGGTAGGTGGTGACAAAATCGTCAATGAGTGGCGACTTCATGAGGTGAAGCTGGCGTAAGCTACGGCCGAGTGGCACTAGGCGGTCAAACTCTGCCTGGGTGGGCACTGGCACGCGTGGAAAATAGATCTTGAGGAACTCTTTGTATTTGGCGCGGTAGCTCGGGCTATGCAAGACGGCGTAGATGTAATCAAGCACATCCTCCGGCGACGGCTCACTAGTCAGCTGACGTGTCAGTGCCGATAGTTCGGTGGGTGCGAAGTTGGCAGTGCGAGAGCCGTCTGGGTGATAGAGGTAAAGCGGGAAGATCGAATTTGAATCATAAGAGTTAAATACTTTATGTGCAATTATACTATCCGATATAAAGCCGCCTGGATTTTCCTTCTGGAATCTTGTCGTGACTAACCCAATGTTGTCATGATCTATAAAATGTCGCATAACATTTTCGCGCCCCCAATCAACCATATCAGGCGAGTAGTAGATATACTGACTATCGAAAGGTCGGTAAGCTATTTTTTCGACAAAATCTAAGTGATTATTACGAGCAATATTCTTTCTAGCATCGGATAGCTTCCAGCCTCGAGTGTCACCAGCTAGGTATTTACCATCTTTTTTATTTGGAAATAACCACTTTCTAGTTTCATCATCGTTATATTGGTGGTCGGCAAATCTTTCAATACGCTTTATAAGAGCTTCTTTTGAGGAATCGACGACGACTTTATCCCGCGCGGTTACAATACCAGTGGTATTCACTGGGAATAGTTTGTCTATTGCAACTCCTTTGAGGTATTCTGTTTGCCCTTTGGTATCATTTGGCACGAAGTAGACGCTCTTTGTATCGTATTGCACTTCTGCAAACTCAATCTCACCGACTAACTCATCGAACTTGGCTTGGCGTGTGCCGTAGCTATCGGCGTGGTAGACTTTTGCCAGCTCCCCGTCAAGTTTCTTGCCAGTCTTTACGGCTAGGATTATACCGACGCCCTGCATGATATCGAACACGTTTTGGTCTTTGCTACCGTCTGGTGCGGTTTCCTTTTTCTTGGCGTTGCCGTGTAGATCTAGCACGTAGACTTTGTCGAAAGTCTTGGCTAGGTGCCAGCGCATACCGCGAAATGTCGGGTTGTCTAGGTAGCCGTTGTTGGTAATCATCGACACAATACCTGTGCCGTTTTTGGCTATCATGTCCTCGGCAAAGGCGATAAATTTGACGTAATCGTCGTTGAGCCAGTGTTTGCGCTCTTGGAGTTTTTGCTGTCCGCCTGGTTCGACTTTGTATTTGTCTATCAGGGCGTTGGCGTATTTGGTTTCGTTGGACGACACGCCACTATATGGCGGATTTCCCATCACCACCATGACGGGCTTCTCGCTTTTGATCTCGGCGGCGAGGCGACTTTCTTCGCTCACGGCTTCGGCTAGTCCAAAGCTAAATAGGTCGGGCTGCTGCGGCACGCCTTCTTCTAGTGTATTCGTCAGGTAGACACCCAGTCGCTCGCGTAGTTCGGTGGCGCCTGTTTCGGCCAGTGTCATGCCGAGTTTGAGGTGGGCAATGGTATATGGCGCCATCATCAGCTCAAAACCATGCAGTCGCTTAAGCAAGTTATCATTTACATAACTTTCCCAACGACCCTCTTGCCCTTTGAAGCTCTGGTGTACAAATTTAATAGTTTCGTTTAAAAAAGTGGCTGTGCCAACTGCTGGGTCAAGAATCTGAATTTTCGGAACAGTTAGGGTTTGCACAGTATTCTTCTTGAGTCTACGGTCATGCCGTAAATCTTGACCAATATCAACTTGATAATCAACAGTGTCTGAGCTAGCTAAACCCTTAGCAATGCCAAAATCTTCTTTTAGTATCTTATCTACTTGGCGAACTATATATTTGACCACCGGAATTGGCGTGTAGTAGGCGCCCATGCGTTTACGCTCAGCTGGGTCGTATTCTTGTAAGAAATCTTCGTAAAAGTGGATGATAGGATCTTTGGCGTCAATAGTTTCGTCGGCAATCCGCAAATGTTTATGCACTAGAGCTTGCACATCGCTGACGCTAAATACTTCGCACAGCTCATCAACAATATAGCCAAGGCGTGTGTCAAAGTTTGGCCCAACAATATGATCAAAAAAATGACGCAAAAATGGATTGCTGACCGGTACTAGATCGCGGGCTTCTGAGCGATTGAAACTCTCTGGTGTGGTATCGCCATAACGCGCTACAAACAACCCATATACCAAAGTTTGGGCATACATATCGGCAAATTGCTGTTTTGATAGATCATGCACTAACATTTGCTTCATCATTTCATAAATTCTGCCAAGTTCTTGATCTCGCTCACCGCCTTGCTCTAAATAAACGGCTACATTATCGCGAATACGGCGAGCTTTACCACCCATAATTTGCGCCAACCGTTTACCACTACGAATTGTTTCTGGTGTTTGGTCTAAGAAAGCCTCTAGCTCACGCGACAGACGTTCGCCATTCTCTAAAGTAAGGTGTAGTTGATTGTTTTTGATTTGGCCAAGACTAATGGTTTCGTATTTTTCACCGTTGCGAAAAAAGCGAAACTCCAAGTAGTTTGTTAAAAATAAATTTGCGTAGCCAGCATATCGTTTCATTTGCTCCGACTTCTCGGTTTTATCTAGGCTTACTATAATGTCTTTGGCTTCAGCGTAGCCACGGATAATTTTGTTATTAGACTTTTTTAGAAAAACAAAATCAGGCGCACCGTGTTCGGAGTGTTTTGGATCGTTTACTGCTACTGTATCATCAAAACGACTCAACAAGCTTTTAAGTGCTGGCCGATAGGCGTGCTCAATGGCGTGCCCACTTTCAAATTGCTCTCGTATTTCGTCTAAGTATTGAAGAACTTGGGCGGTGCGTTCAGATTCATTCATGTTACCTAACATTATAACTGATATACTTAATTAAAGGCTACGGCTATTGAAATTATTGACATTTTTTGATATAATTATATTAGTATTATTTTTGATACTACTAAATTTTCGGGGCTGAATTTCAAGCTCGACGATGGACTTTATTGGTTAAATCAGCAGGTCGCGTACTAGCGTTATATGGTAAATTTTTTAGATGCAAATAAAGTATCTGACGCAAAGGCAGCTGTAGCAAACTTGTTTGCTCGCAGTAACTTTGCATTTGCTGTAGCTTAATTTGTTACAGCCGTACCTATTTAATACCAGATAGAATAGTAGTGCGCCATATTTCTGGTTGCTCTTTGGTTATTATTCAAAACCAAAGTTAAGACTTTTGAATTGCGATATTTTGCTTTTTTGTTTGTTTTATAGGTAAAATGTTTAAGTTTTTATAAACAAACTAAACCTGTAGACGATTAATCAAATAAACCAACGGACCCGGGGGCAGTACCCGGCAGCTCCACCAAAAGTAGCCTAACATTTAATTTGTTAGGCTTTATTTGTTATTAACATTACCCCCTTTATTTAATTAAATTTAGCTCAAGATTATCTTGGAGCTGATTGTTGCATGACGCTTGTCATATCTCTAAAAGTTACATCTGCAGGTGGAGTAAACATGGCGTCATCTACGCGCCAAGCTGAGCAAGTAAAATCAACTGGAGTATTAGCATCAGTACCATCAGACGCAGACTGATTAGTGTTAGAATTTTGATTCAAAATTTCATCTATTGCCATTTTTACACCATCTTTTGTTGATTGTTGCCATAAATATTGTGTGTCGTCTCTGATGATCATGCTAGATTTTGTTGTTTCCCCATCTTTGGTTAAATCAAAGTCACCACGCATTCTTTTGTCGGCATCAATATATATTGTTCCTTTTGATTGTGACCCATCCTCAAGCGTAGAGGTAAAAGTACACTTTCTATTTTCCGCTTCTAGCCTGAGCTCGTTCATTGTTCTATGGGATATAGTCTGATTTGACCCTGTGTTAGTTTGATTAGTTTGAGTTGTGCTAGAATTACTAGTTTGCTGACTTGCTGGTTCGTTGTTACGCCCAAGCGTGAACCACGCTATACCACCTCCAACAACTACAACCACTATTGCCCCGATAATTAAAATTGTTCTATTCATAAAATAACCCTCTTTCTTAAATTACATTATAAAAAGTATTATACTCCAAATTATTAACCTTTTATTCTAAAATGTTTGAAAATTAAACCATCTAGGAGTAAATGGCTAAAATATCCGGCAACAGCCGAAAAATAAAACAATAATCCTACTATTTGATTATTTGAGCTTGCCAAATAGGCAATCAACAAAATTGGTAGAGGCACGATTATCATAGCCCATTTTTTATGAGTCCAGCCTCTGTGCTTACCCAAAATTGGGAGCATTGCAAACAATCCTAAATATGCAGCTAGCTCATATTTTCTACTGTAAATTAACGCCAAATCTGCTAAAAATGCAATTAACATAAATATATCTTGACCCTTAGAATTTGTATCTACATCTGGCCACAAACCAAATAAAATAGCCACTATAATAAGGCTTGACACTAAATACCAATTGCTCAGCATGTTGTTTACCTGCAAAACCCATGTGAAAGGAAGTAATAACACCGTTGCCATTATGATACTTGTTACAATCACCGCACCCGCAATATGACCTTTATAATTAGACATTCACTTATATTTTTATGCTAAACAGCCATAAAAAGCAAATTGAATATAGGGGTTTCGCACTTTTTCTATAGCCCAGAAATTGCATTTTAGCCAAGCAAAAACTTAAATATTCGATTAATAAAAGGCTTAAAGTCTAAAAATATTTAATGAACGGACGCCACACTAGAAGATTTATCAAAGTTTTTAGTATTTGGCAGAAAACTTGCCATTACAAATGCCATCAATAAAAACACTCCCGTAGTTAAAATAGCTTTTTTTGAAGCTTCAGCAGATGCATTGTTAGAAATATTCTTAATTTCTTTGCTAATTTCTGGTGGCATATGTTTTTGTGAGTTGCTATCGCCGAACTCAATGGCAGACGCATTTTGTTCTACAGATTGTACTATTTTTGATTTAACGAGTACTGGCAAAACTTGGCTAGATTTAATTCCGCCAACTAAATTACTAGATAAAGTTGTAAGCAAAACAGCCCCAATTATAGCCGAGCCAAAAGATGAACCAATTTGCCTAAGCGTATTGTTTACACCAGATGCTTCGCCAGATTCTTCTACCGAAACTGCAGATAAAGTCATATTACTTGCCTGAGCCATAACAAAACCCATGCCCAAACCAAATAACATTAAACCAGGTGCAAGATCGCCTGTAGTTGAAGTTGCAGAAAGTGAACTATGTAGCGCAATACTACCAAAAAACGCAAACACTAAACCAATCTGAATTAATCGTTTAGCCGTGATATATTTACTTATTGCACCAGAAAAAGGTGCCGATACTAAGACAATTAATGACATTGGTAGAAGGGCCAACCCAGTATGCAGTGCATCTAAATTATGTACAGTTTGTAAAAATACGGGCAATGAAAATATCAACCCCACCATTCCTAATGAAAGTAGTGCGGTAACGGATGCCCCAACTATAAATTGGCTATTTCGAAAGATATGGAGTGATACAAGTGGTGTATTGCCTTTAGATTCAACCCGCTTCTCCCAAAACACAAAGGCCACCAATAACAAAACTCCAATTGCCATTACAACAGGTGAGATCGACAACCCAAAAGGAATTAAATCTTTACCTAAAATTTTATATGGCTTAATTGCAACTATCCAACCAAAACTGGCTGACTCTATTATTCCGTAAACAAAAGCCAACAATCCTACTGACGACAAAATAATGCCAACAATATCTAGTTTAATCTTTTTAAGATGTTCGCTAGATTCTTTAATAAAAATTGCTCCCACTAACAAAACAGCAACTACTATTAAATTTATTCTAAATGCCCAACGCCAACTATAATTTGTAGTTAAATATCCTCCTAAAATCGGACCAAGAGCTGATGCTGCTCCTGCAACACCGCCCCATATACCAAATGCAATCGCACGATCTCGGCCACGATAAGTTGTCATTAAAATAGACGCTGTAGCCGGCATCATCAATGCTGCTCCTACACCTTCTATGACTGATTCACCAACAATCATCATTCCAACTGAAGTACTAATAGATGTTATAAACGATCCAATAGCAAAAATAATTGCCCCAACCACAAACATTTTTTTTCGACCGTATAAGTCTCCAAGTCGGCCTCCCGTAATTGTAAAAGCAGCTAAAGTTAAAGAATAGATTGTAATCACCCATTGAATTCCAGTAATGTCTGTTCCTAAATCTTCAATAATTGTTTTGAGTGAAACATTAAGTACAGTGGTATCAATTATTATTATCATCAGGGCTAAACACAGTACCAACATTGGTATCCATTTTTTAAATCCACCAATTGATGTTGATTTTTCCGTTTGGCTGGCTAGTTTTTTAGATTTTAATTTTACATTCATAATATTTATTATTTTCCCTTATTTAATTAATTTAAACTTTCATCTATCTTAGTTAGTGAATTTTGTAATAAAGCGTATTCTTCTTTAGATAACTGGCTAAAAATAGATGCATAATACTCCATCAAAAGCTCCTTAGCTTGTTTAGCTATTCGCTCACCTCTTGGTGTTAAATTAGTGAAATGGTTGCGCCGATCTTTTGGGTCGGTAGTAATTTGTAGCAACCCGTCGTCTAACATAAGTTTTATTTGTCTACTAATACTCGCCTCTGTTTGACTTAACTTCTTGGCAATCTTTTTTTGACCCAAACTTGGTTGCCACTGTATTACAACTAACAACTTGAATTGAGAATAGCCAATGCCTAATTCTTCTTGTAAAATCAAATCGTTTTGCTTGCCTAATTTTGCAGATAAATGTTGCAACAAAAAACCAGTATTATCTAAATATGTCATCTAAATAATAGTTTACTCGTTAATTGTTAACTTGTCTAGTACTTTTTTTGCTATCTTTTGCCAATATTTAATATTTAAATCTTGGGCACGAGCGTCTTTTCTTATGTCATTTTCTAGTAAAATTTGCTCAATTTCTGTTTTAGGTATTTTCAAACCATTTGCTAAATTACTACTCAGTTTTTTACGCTTATGCTCAAAACCAATCTCAATAATATTCTCTATATTTCTGTTTAATTTAATTAAGGGTAGTTCTCTCTTTTTTAAAATTACAACTTGTGAGTCTACTTTTGGTGGAGGTATAAACTTATCTGCAGTTACAACTTGACCAACACTAGCATCATAATAATTCTGTACAAACACAGATAATTTACTTAAATCACCCGGTTTTGAGCAAATCCGCATAGCAACTTCTTTTTGAACTAACAAAACAGCAATATTTGGCTTATGAGCTATTTCGGTTAATGTTCTTAATAAATTAGCTGTTAAATAATATGGGATGTTAGCTACAATTTTAAAACTAGCTGGCATTGACTTAAAATCAAACTGCCTGATATCGCCACTGATAATTTCTATGTTTGAGTAACTTTTAAATTTAGCTTTTAGCTCTACAATTCTTTGACTATCAAATTCAAGTGCTAAGATTTTAGCATTTGAGTCAATTAACATCTTAGTTAAAGTTCCGGTGCCCGGCCCAATCTCTAAGATAAAATCACTAGCTGAGATATCTGCCGGCTTAATCATTGCCAACAAAGAAGCTTCATCTTCTAGCCAGTGTTGACCTAACGATTTTTTGGCAAATGGCAAACTATTCATAAATCTAAAACATTTAAGCCAGTTGTATCATCAAATACTCGTTTAAGTTTTTGTTGGCCCAAAGTTAGTTTTATTTCTACAGTACCGCCAACTATTAATTCTTTAAGATGTCCGCCATAAGCCTTGAAATCATCATCTGTAAGCGTTATATGAATATGTGTCTTTGGTATATTATTTAACCAACTTACATTGCCAGTGAGGTTTGTAATTTCAGACAATTTAGTAAAGGTTTGCCATTGGTATTCTTGAGTTTCTAAATCATAAAATCCCAGCTCCACTCCTTTGCAAGCTCCCAGTCCACTGAGCCAAGCAGATTTAACTTTATGCTCCAAAACAAATTCTTCTAGCAACTTAACCAATTGTTCATCCTGGCTAAATCTTAAAATATAACTGTCATTATTTTTTATATATTTCATTTAATACCATCCTCTCGATTGTGAACTAGCCCAAGCATCGCAAGGCGCCGAATAACGGCCAGCAATATAACCTAATCCCCAATTTATTTGAGTAGTTGGGTTTGTTGCCCAATCAGACCCAACACTTGCCATTTTGCTTCCCGGTAAAGCCTGCGGTATGCCATAAGCACCACTGCTAGAATTTCCTGAAGTCGTATTCCAGCCTGATTCTCTCTGCCATAACTGATACAAACAATACCACTGTTCGCCTGTCCAACCCCGACTTGCAGCAAGTTGCTCGCCAATTTTAACATTTTCAGATGGATTACTAATTATTATTTTAATGCCTTTTGCAATTAACTTTCGCTGTGGTTGTATTGTAATAATCTCTTGCAATTTATTTCTCCCAACCTCAACGCCATTTTCTGTTTTAATATCGTAAGTTACAACTTTTTTACCAACAACACCTGGCTCTCTTTCCTTAGTTGTGCCTTTTAGCATATTCGGGTCATCTATGTATTCAATAGGTGCTGGAATTTCTTCTTCGACAGTTGCTATTTGTTGACCCTTTCTAGTTATCGAAATATTCAAGTCAGGAGTTAAAGGCGTGTCAGCAGATGGTGCTACTGTATCACTCGTTTCAATTTTGATTGACTTTTCTTTTAATAAATCTCCGACCGTTTTAGATCGAGTTCTAACCCCACTCACATTACCGTATAGCACTAAAGTTACAGGAGTAGCTCTATTTATTACATATCGTTCACCAACTACTCCCTCGTCTAATAAATCGTCGGGAGGCTCAGGAGTTATAACATCCTCAGGATAAACTATAATACCAGCTTTTCGAGCCACAATTTTAGGAGATTGGTCAGCCGAATCAATAACAACATGCTTGTCTTGATCGATAATCATTACTGGCCTTGCTCGATAAATATTAATATTAAAAATATCAGAGATTATCGGCGAATCGAGTGCAGGCTCCACAACATCGCCATCTTTAATTTTAATATTTAATTTGTCTACTAACTCTTGAACGCTTTTAGCTCTAGTTGGTAAAGTTTGCTTACTGCCATCTACATATACATTTACTATTTTAGAATCATCTGGGCCTATAGTTGTGCCGCCACTAAATAAAATAAAACCGGTTATAGTAATAAAGAACAATACCAAAAAAGTAACAACCGGAACCACAAAAGGATGATCCTTTAAAGATAATAACTTTTCTTTTTTAGATTTTAACTTAGTTTTTTGCATTATGAAATTAGCTAAATTACTTAGCTTACCTTATTATAACAAATCATGATTTCAGCCAGTTTTTAGCATTTATTGCGTCGCTATTTGAATTTGACTGATTGATTTTGCTTAATTTTAACCATTCAGCGTCTACTATTTCGGTTTTATTAACATTAATAGATGGTTTAGCCTTAAGCTTAATAGCATATAAAGCATACCTATAGCGCAAACCTGTACTGTTATAAATAAAATCTCCCACATTTTGACAACTGGTTGATTTTAACTCTATGCCCACTTCTTCTTTTACTTCACGAATTAAAGCGTCTATGCTCGCCTCTCCTATTTTGATGCCACCACCAGGAATTGTCCATTTACTGTTGCCTATCCAAGATTTTACTACCAAAATTTCGTCTTTGTAATAAATCACTGCTCTAACACGCCTAGACAAATTTAGCCGTATCTTCAAAACTGGCCAAGTCAGCCAAAAAACTATTCTACCGCAAACAATCCAAATATTTTTCATAATTTATCAACGCTCGCAAATGCAATATTAATCTTTTTGGTGCCTTTTCCTTCAAAATAAATTGTAGCCACATCTCCGCTAAGTGCTAAAACTTTCCCAATTCCAAATATTTTATGATTAACTCCGTCTCCAATCTCTAATTCTGGTATGTATCTTGGTTCCTCTGGCAAGTTACTCGTCTCAAAATCTTGAGTAAAACTATTTTCAGCTACAGAATCTGACCCAATTTCACTTAAAAACCTTGATGGGCTATTGTGTAAAACTCCACCATAAAGCATTCGTGAATTGGCATGAATCATAATAAGTTCTTCTTTGGCACGAGTCATTCCAACATAACATAGCCTTCTTTCCTCCTCCATTTCATATTGATCAAACATGGCTCGGCTATGAGGAAAAATTGTCTCCTCCATACCTGCCATATAAACTACCGGAAACTCCAAGCCTTTTGCACTATGCAATGTCATTAAGGTAACGGCTTCGCCATTATTATTTGTTTGTTCCCTATCGCTCACTAAACTAACTTCTTCCAAAAAACCATCTAACCCTAAATCTTGGTATTGTTCAGCCACAGATAGTAACTCTTTAACATTTTCTTGCCTTGACTCTCCCTGCAAAGTGCCATCGTTTAAATAATTATAAAAATCAATCCGTCTTATTAAAGAGTCGATAATTCCTACTACCGAAGCTTCACTAAGTGCTTGTATTAAGTCGGTGATTATACTATTAAGCTCAAAAAATCCTTTTCTTGCTTTTGGCGTTATTGCTGTGCATTCATTTACTTTTTGAAGCGCAGTTTCTAAACTCATCTGTAAAGACTCTTTCCAGTATAAAAATTTTTGTAGTGATTTAGTGCCAATTCCGCGAGTTGGCACATTAATTATTCGCTCAAAACTAACAATATCTTCTGACTGATAAATTAATCTCAAATAGGCCAATAAATCTTTAATTTCTTTACGGTCATAGAATCTCACTCCGCCAATAATTTTATACGGAAGGCCGAATTGAACGAAAGCTTCTTCTAGTGATCGGCTTTGTGCATTAGTTCTATAAAGAATTGCAAAATCACTATAACTCCTTGCTCTAATATCTACTGAATTTTTTATTCGTTTAACTATAGTTGCCCCTTCAGCTCGCTCATTGTCAACCTGTAATACCTGAATAGGTTGGCCGTCAGCTGAAGCCGTCCAAAGTTTTTTATCTGAACGCTGTTTATTCTTGGCAATTACACAATATGCTGCATCTAAAATATGTTTTGTACTTCGGTAATTTTGCTCTAGCTTAATGATTGTGGCGTTAGCATAATCTGTTTCAAAATTTAAAATATTTTTAAAATCTGCACCTCTCCAACTATAAATTGATTGCCAATCATCGCCCACAACTGCAATATTATTGTGTTTGCCAGTCAATAATTTTATAAGTTTATACTGAGCAGAATTAGTATCTTGATATTCATCTATGAGAATATACTTAAATTGTTGTTGCCAATTAGCTTTTACATTTTTATAGTTAGTTAACAGATATACGGTTTTTGAGATTAGATCATCAAAATCTAAAGCGTTAGCTTCTTTTAGAAAACGCTGGTAAAGTGGGTAAACTTTTGAGGCTGTTTTTTGGGTTGGGCCAGACGCTAACTCTTTATATTCAGCAGGTGTTAATAACTCATTTTTAGCATTACTAATAATACTAGCCAAAGTTCTTACAGGAAAAGACTTTTCTTCAATATTGTTATTCTTACAAATTTTCTTAATTACATTGAGCCTATCAACTTCATCAAAAATTATAAAATTACTCGCAATGCCACTGTATTCTCCACTTATACGCAAAATCCTCACACAAATTGAGTGAAAAGTTCCTGCATAAGGCATAAAAGAACGATTATTAGGGTTTTCGCCTAACAATTTAGCTATTCTTACACGCATTTCATTAGAAGCTTTGTTAGTAAATGTTACAGCCAAAATGTTTTCAGGTTTTGCTAAGTTTTTAGCAATTATGTAGGCAATTCGGTGAGTTAAAGTTTTAGTTTTGCCCGAACCGGCACCAGCTAAAATCAATAATGGCCCTTCGGTTGCTTTAACCGCTCGTAATTGTTCGGGGTTCAAACCGTCTAGTAATGCATGGTCTATCACTGTAATATTTTACACTACTATACTTGTTTATAAGATTACTTGTTAATTTTGATAATTACAAAACAAAGAGCAACTACCAACACAAAAATCAATACAATTACCAACATTACCGACTTAGACTTAGTAGATTTAATGGGTAAATTATAAGTTTTATTATCTATTGCTTCACGAATTGCCTCATCGGCAACTTCTGGTTGAGCTAAACTATTTTCAATTACGCTTTTAGGTAAGTCTTGCTTGTCTGTATTTGACTCAACCTCAGTATTATTGCTAGGTTGTTGAGCGCTACCAACATTTGCAGTCTCAGCAGTTTTTGGTGCATTTAATGTTGAAACTGGTTTGGTTGAATTTAAGTTTTGAGTAGCGTCAGTTTTAATCGGCTGTAATTTTGGCTGATTATTATCTTTATGTAGTACCGAATTTGTATTGGGCAAATTACTCTTAGATTCTTCAGCTTTTAAAAAAGTTTGCATTTTAGGAGATGCCGATTCCGCAGAATTATTAGACTTTAAAAGCTTAGTTTCTGGCTCGTCCTCTAAACCCGATTCTAACATCATAGGGTCATGCTTTATCTTTTTATTGCTAACAATACTAGGTTTAGAAGTATGACTAACAGGCACAACACCAGGCTTAGTTGAATCTATATATTTTTTATTTTCCTGATTAGTCATTTTTTTCTACTTTTTGATTTATTAATTTGTAAGCAGAAGTTACTATGCCACTAAATTTATGATAATTTATACTTGCTCCACCAACTAGAACACCATCACAACCATCTATTTCCAAGTAACCACCGGCAATTTGATCATCTACACTACCACCATAAAGAATCCTAATATCGCGACTAGCAGAGTTGCCATATAAATTTTTAATAAGTTCTCTAATAAAATTCATAGATTCTTTAACCTGACTAGGCTTGGCTAATTCTCCCCCAAAAGTACTAATAGCCCAAACTGGCTCATAGGCAATCACTATTTCACTTATTTCACTAGAGGTTAAATTACGAAGCGCGGTTGTTACTTGGTCGTGAATTACTCTTTTAGTTTCTCCAGCACGACGCTCTACATTTGTTTCACCAACACACAAAATTGGTGTAATTTCATTTCGAACGCTTGCCGTAACTTTATCTCTAATTAAATCTAGCCCTTCATTAAAATAAGTTCGGCGTTCGCTGTGACCAATAATTGCATAATGCACTAAATCTCTTAACATTGTAAAAGATACTTCACCCGTAAAAGCACCCTCATCTTTAAAATAAGCGTTCTGAGTGGCTAATCTAAATTTCCTACGGTCAATTTGCAGACTCAAAGGCTGTAAAACCAACATACTTGGAGCCAATACAACTTCTATATGACGGTAAATTTTAATGCGTTCTTGTAATCTATGTGCCAGCAAACTAGCCTGAGCCGTATCCAAATGCATTTTCCAATTGCCAACAATTAATTTTCGTTTAGTCATTTTTTTCCTCTTTTTAGGGGTGAGCAGCCCGAGTTGCAATTCATTTGACAACCCGGCGCGATGAGAGGGGATGTGCCCCTCTCATAAGCGTCAGCGCCCACCTGCATTTTCCAGTTGCCAACAATTAATTTTCGTTTAGTCATTAAATACATTGTAACTTATTTATCCATTAATGCTTCAATACCGGGCAGTTTCTTGCCAGCCAGCAAATCTAAACTCGCACCACCACCGGTAGATACATGATTAAAACAATTTACCAAACCTCTATCCTCAATATAGGCAGAAGTATCTCCGCCACCTATCAAACTATACGGCCGGTTTCCAAACTCACCCATTAAAGCTTCAATAATAATTTCTGTACCATGTGCAAAAGGTCCAATTGGCCCGTTTATTGAAGGCACCTCTGTTACCCCCATCGTTCCGTTCCAAACTACAGTTTTTACCAGTTGCATACTGCCTGCTATAAAAGCTCCTGAATAGGGCCCAATGTCTAATATAATTTCATCAGATTCTAATTTACTGGCCGATTTTGGAGGCAATTTTGGATAATTTTCTAGGGTAGCAATTATTCGACTATCCCAATCTACAATTCTAGTATGTGCTGTTTTTTCTATTTTGTTGGCCACTACACTATCTTGAGGTAAATAAAAACTAAACTGTCTTTTAGCAGACTCTGCTTCAGCCATTTCTAAAATATCGTGAGCTAGTGGAACATCAGCTGGTTCACTTAAACTTCTGGCAATATTTATTCCTTTGGCTCGCAAAAAAGTGTTGGCCATTGCCCCGCCAACTGCCACAATATCTGCTTTTTTAATAAAACTTTTCAAAATATCAATTTTATCGGCAATTTTTGAACCACCAACGATAGCCATCATCGGTTTTTCAGGGTCAGATACAACTTTACTTATTGCTGTTACTTCTTTAGCCAACAACAAACCAGCTACACTAGGCAGAAATTTAGTTACTCCTTCGGTAGAAGCATGTGCCCGATGCACAACCCCAAAACCATCTTCTACAAATATATCTGCTAAACTTGCGAGTTGCTTAGCAAAATCTTTATCATTATTTTCTTCTTCTGAATAAAACCGTAAATTCTCTAATACTAATACTCCGCCAGGCTTAAGATGTTTAACAGCAGTGTCTACGGCATTACCTATGGTATCGCCAACAAAATAAACAGGACTACCCAGCAATTTACCCAACCGTTTTGCAACAGGCGCTAAACTAAAATCTAAATTCCTTTTACCGTTTGGCCTGCCTAAATGTGAACATATAATAATTTTACAATTTTGATCAATTAAATACTTAATTGTAGGTATTGCTTGCTCAAGCCTAAAATCACCGGCAACTTTACCGTCTTTTGTTAACGGCACATTAAAATCTGCCCTTACAAGTACAGTCTTGTCTTTAACACTTATGTCTTTAATAGTCTTTTTAGTAAAACTCAAGCTTTATTCCACCCTATCTAAAATTATTTTAGCAAATAAAATACTTTTATAGAACCCGAACTTTTATTGTATCTGTCGTACCTACAACTCCAGGGTATTTACCAGAGGCCGTAACTACAACATCACCAGCTTTAAGAACTCGTTTTTGTCTTAGCCAATTGGTTAATTTTGTGGCCGCAAATTGGTCTACTGGCCTTACATAACTTTTTAAACCATAAACAATGGCTAATTGCCTAGCTACAACATCGTCAGATGTGACGGCAATTATAGGAATATCTGGCCGATAAGAAGCAATTGAAGTAGCAGTTTCACCAGATTTAGTTTCGGCAACAATCACTTTGGCTCCAACTTCAGTTGCTAAATTTATTAAAGAATTAGCAATTGCGTCTTGTCTACTAAACTCTTTGTTTTCAGGAAACTGAGCTTTAACAACCGGGTTAGCTTGAGTATATTTAACAACTCGCTTCATAACTTTTACGGCTTCCACCGGATATTTACCGCTAGCAGTTTCATCACTTAACATTACGCAGTCTGCTCCAACAATTACTGCTGTGGCCACATCTGAAACTTCTGCCCTAGATGGTTCAGGTGTTTCAGTCATACTGGCCAGCATTTGCGTAGCAACAATTGTAGGTTTTTTGTACCGTCTTCCTAAGCCAATTATCTTGCGTTGTTCTAACGGAACAGATTCTGGCAAGGTTTCAATAGCTAAATCGCCTCTGGCAATCATAACCGCATCGGCTTCAGAAATTATAGTTTCAATATTCTCAACAGCCGATTTAGTTTCTATCTTGGCAATAATTTTTGCCTTACTGCCCAAATTTTTTAATAGTCTTCTTAAATTTAAAACATCTTTAGCAGATTGGGTAAAGCTTAAGGCTACAAAATCTACTCCCACCGTAGAGCCAAAAACTAAATCTTTTTTATCTTTATTTGTAATAATATCTCCCGCAAAGTCTGTATCGGGCAAGTTTATTCCCTTGCGCTTAATTAAAATTCCGTCATTTTCAGCCCTCGCAAACACTACACCGCCAGAAACGCTAGTAACTTTAGTATGTACTTTTCCATCATATAAATATAACCGCTCGCCTCGTTTTACTTTCTTACTCAAATCGTACTGAGTTGGAATAATGCCAGATCTTGCGTAATCTGCATTAAATTTAAATTGCAAATTCTGGCCAGTTCTAATATTTATAATTCCTTCAAAATCACCAAGTCTTATTTTTGGGCCTTGCAGGTCTTGAATAATTGCTACGGGTTTACCAAATGCCTTACTAGCCTGTCTTATCCATCCTATTTGCTTAAGGCGTTCTTCATGAGTGCCGTGGCTAAAATTAAGCCTTAAGCCATTGGCTCCAGAAACTATCATCTGATAAATAGACTCATAATCGTTAGTTGCAGGCCCAACAGTTGCAATAATTTTAGTGCGTTTAAACTCCTCTACTGGCACAATTGGTGCTTTATTTGTATATGTCATCTTTACTTTATTTTACTTGCTTATGCTTTTATTTTCAATAAAATTAATTCGCAATATTTTAGTGTAGTTGTTTTTTTAGCAACAAACCTGTTGACAAACACAAGCACATTGTTTAGATTTAGAGGTATATACATTAACAAAGAAAAGGAAATATTTTGGAAAATTCATTTGATCCAACCCAAATAAATACAAATAAATCTAAAATTGCTAGAATACTAGGTAGTTTATCTAAGTCTAGAAAGATTGCTTTAATAGTAGTAGTTCTAATTGCTGCACTTGGTGCAGGTTGGTTAGT